>NZ_JBFUGX010000412.1:0-3825 GCF_056402675.1 Polaromonas sp. P3_C2
GCCAAAGACCGTCAGGGCTTCATCGAAGGCCGTATTCAGGAAATCGAAGGCAAGCTTTCCGCTGCCCAAATCATCGACCCGTCCGAACTGGACGCGGGCGGCAAGGTCGTGTTCGGTTCCACCATCGAACTGGAAGATGAAGATACCGGCGACAAGGTGACTTATCAGATCGTGGGTGAAGACGAGGCCGACATCAAGGCGGGCCGGGTCAACATCAGCTCGCCGATTGCACGTGCGCTGATCGGCAAAGACGAAGGCGATACAGCCGAAGTCCAGGCGCCAGGCGGTATCAAACGCTACGAAATCATCGCGGTGATGTACATCTAGAAAATGTGGCCCCCACGCTCACTCACTGTGTGTAGTTCTCTGCCCCCCGAGGGGGCTAATTTCCCCAGGGGCGGCCCATCGGAAAATTTCCAATGAAGCAACGCTTCAATGTGATGGTGGCGGCTCTCTGGTGGGGCAGCCTGACTGGTTTGGGATTCGTGGTGGTTCCCATGCTGTTCGCCAATCTCGGCACACCCGCTGTTGCCGGTGCCATGGCGGCCAAGCTCTTCACTGCGCAGACCTGGCTCAGCACGGGCTGCGCCATGCTGTTGCTTCTGGTTTTTAACAAAAAAGACGATACAGCCCTTGCGCAGCAAGCGCAAGCAGCTATCAAATTCATAGTGACTGGCTTGTTGCTGGCCTTKCTGGTGGAGTTCGGTATCGCGCCGCGCATCGTCAGTGCGCGTGCCGAAGGCGGCAACCTCAAGCTTTGGCATGGCCTGGGTACGGCGCTGTATGTTGTGCAGTGGCTGTGCGCCGGCCTGGCGCTGTGGCGCTTGAGTCGCTCGACGGTACCCGAAATCACCTGAATTTCCCCGGCAAGCAGGGGCCGCGGGACCGGCTCTGCCGGACCGCAGGCGCAGCGGCCCCCTCGGGGGGCAGGGAACTACACGGAGTGAGCGACCGTGGGGGCTCGTTCAGCCGCTTCSAGCGTATTGACCAGCAGCATGGTGATGGTCATGGGGCCGACACCGCCGGGYACCGGTGTGATGTAGCCCGCSACTTCCTTCACGCCSTCAAARTCCACGTCGCCGCARAGCTTGCCTTCRTCGTTGCGRTTCATGCCCACATCTATCACGACGGCGCCCGGTTTGACCATGTCGGCCGTCAGCACGYTGCGCTTGCCGACAGCTGCCACGATCACATCGGCCTGTAGCGTCATGGCCTTGAGGTCTTTGGTTGCGCTGTGACAGATGGTGACGGTGGCGTTCTTTTGCAGCAGCATCAGCGCCATCGGCTTGCCGACGATGTTGCTGCGGCCGATGACCACAGCATGCTTGCCTTTGAGGTCGTAGCCGATGCTTTCCAGCATCTTCATGCAGCCATAAGGCGTGCAGGGCCAGAAGCCCGGCTGGCCGACCATGAGCGCGCCGGCGCTGGCGACGTGAAACCCGTCAACGTCTTTCGCGGGCGAGATCGATTCGATGACTTTTTGCGCGTCGATATGGGCAGGCAGCGGAAGCTGCACCAGGATGCCGTGGATGGCCGGGTCATTGTTGAGCGCCTCTACCCGTGCCAGCAGATCTGCTTCGCTGAGGGTGGCAGGGTATTGCTCAAGCACCGAATGCAGCCCGTTGTCTTCGCAGGCCTTGACCTTGTTGCGCACATAGACCTGGCTGGCCGGGTTTTCACCCACCAGCACCACGGCCAGGCCCGGTGTGACGCCGCGTGCGCGCAGGGCGGCGGCGCGTTGGGCGACTTCAGCGCGCAGTTGTTTGGAGAGGGCGTTTCCGTCGATCAGCTGGGCAGTCATTTTTTATCGATTTTCAAGTAAAAACGCCCGCAAATCCAATCATCACGGGCGCAAGCAGCTATCAGAAAGATAGCGGAAGGAGGTCAGCCTTTGGGTGCGTTGGATCCCAAGGCTATTTTGAGCAGGTCGGCCACGGTATTGGCGTTGAGCTTTTCCATGATGTTGGCGCGGTGCGCCTCCACTGTCTTGATGCTGATGCCCAGGTCGTCGGCGATCTGCTTGTTGAGGCGGCCCGCCACRATGCGCTCAAGCACCTGGGCTTCGCGTGAGGTGAGCTTGGCGAGCAGGGCGTCGCGGCTGGCGGACTGCTGGTAGTCACTGAAGGCTTCTTTGGCCTGCTCTAGCATGCGCTCGACCAGGTTGACCAGGGCTTCTTCCTGGAAAGGCTTCTGGATGAAATCCATAGCGCCTTTTTTCATGGTGTTGACCGCCATGGGTACGTCGCCGTGGCCGGTGATGAACACGATGGGAAGCGGTGACTTGCGCTCGACCAGGCGGTCCTGCAATTCGAGACCCGTCATGCCGCCCATGCGGATGTCGACGATCAGGCAGGCGACTTCGCGCGGGTCGTAACGGGAGAGAAAGGTTTCGGCCGAGTCGTAGCAGCGGACGCGGTAGTCCTTGCCTTCGAGCAGCCACTGAAGGGAGTCGCGCACGCCCTCGTCATCATCAACGACGTAGACGGTACCTTTTTTGGGAATCAAGCTCATGCCAAACTTTCTTTCGTGAACTTCTCGGGAGACTGTTCTTGAAGGGGTTTCAATGAACGCCGGTATCCTTGGTTGCTATGGTATCGCTAGCAGGCGCCACCGGTGCCAGCAGGGGTGTCACGGGGATCCAGAAGGTAAACCGGCACCCCACCACTTCGTCCCCATTGTAGAGGTTCTGGGCCTCCATTCTTCCCTGGTGGGACTCGACAATACTGCGGCAGAGTTTGAGGCCTATGCCCATGCCCTCGGCCTTGGTCGAATAGAAGGCTTCATACAGCCGGCCCATGACTTCAGGCGACAGGCCACGCCCCGTATCGAGCACCGAAAACTCCACCACGGCCTGGTCTTCAATCTGCTTGGGCACCACGCGCAATTCGACGCTGCGCCGCGCTGTCGGCAGGTGCGCCTGTTCAATCGACTCAGCCGCGTTTTTCATCAGGTTGATGAGCACCTGCTCGATCAGGATGGGGTCCACCATGATGTCGGGCAGGCGGGCTGCGATGTAGTGGCTGAGCCGCACGTGATGGCGCCGCAGCTCGATGTCGGCCAGCTCCATCGCATTGCTCACGATGGTCGCCACGTCGGCGGAGCTGCGGTTGGGCTCACTGCGTTTGACGAAGGACCGTATGCGCTGGATGATCTGCCCGGCGCGGTGTGCCTGTTTGGCGGTTTTCTCCAGCGCCACCAGCAGGTCTTCGTTGCTGATYTGCTGGCCCTTGATGCGCGACACCATGCCGTTGCAATAATTGTTGATGGCCGTCAGCGGCTGGTTGAGTTCGTGCGCCACGCTGGAGGCCATTTCACCCATGGTGATCAGGCGGCTCGCAGTCTGGGCCCGCTCGTTCTGCTGGGCTGCCTGCTCTTCGGCATGGCGCCGCGGCGTGATGTCGGTAGCAATCACCATCTGGGCCAGACGGCCGTCCACCCAAGTGAGGTAACGCGAACGAACTTCCAGCCACTTGCTGAGTTCGGGCACAAAAATTTCGGCGTTTTCCGTCTGCGCCGCCGTCAGCGTGTCGGTAGGGAAGCCCGCCAGGCCATCGACCGCATCCAGCGCATCTTCGGTGGGTACGGCGGAGGGCACGCCCGCTTGTGCAATCAGGTTCAGATGGCCGGAGACTTCACCGCCAAACCACGAACGGTACAGCTTGTTGGCAAACAGCAGCTCTTCACTGCCCAGCGGCGCCACGGAGACGGCCGCGTCCAGCCCCTCAAGTACCGTGGTGAAACGTTCGTAAGAAGCTGTGAGTTCTTCGCGGATGCGTTTGGGCTCGGTGATGTCGGTCATGGACGTCATCCAGCCGGTTTGCTGGC
>NZ_JBFUGX010000413.1:0-3820 GCF_056402675.1 Polaromonas sp. P3_C2
ACGCAGCTGCTTTACAGCCTGTGCCTGCATGGCCGCGGTGAACTGGGCCTGGCGCCCGACGAATACGCGGGCCTGACCATGGTGCTGCTGCGCCTGCTGGCCTTCAAACCCTCGGCTTCGGCTACCACCCATGCGGGGGGTGCCGCCGAGCCCGGAAAAAAGCCCCAGCCTGAGGTGGCGCGGGCCCATGCGCCCGAGGCTTTGCCTGAACGGCGTGCGGCGCCGGCGCCTGCCGCTGCACGCGAACCTGCCCATGATGAGCCCGTGCCCGCTGCGCCGCGTGTTTCACAAGAACCACCCACCGCTCAAAATTTTGAGAAAAAACAGCCTGTAGCCCAGACGGAACGGGCGCAAGCAGCTATCAATTCAGTAGCGACTCCCGTGACGATGCCGGAGCGGCCAGTGCCGCAGCAGCGCCCGCAGCCGGGCATGCCAGCTGCTGCCGTCGCGCCTCTGGTGCCTGTTCCGCACGGCGAGGGCTGGAGCCAGACCGTCAACCAGCTGGTGGCCGCCGAGGCCGTGGCGGCACTGACGCGTGAACTGGGCCTGCAGTCTGAATTGCGCAGCCAGGCCGATGGGCTGTGGACGCTTCGGGTGGAGCGCGAGTCGCTGAACCAGGCGGCAGCGCGTGAAAAGCTGCAAGCCGCGCTGCAGGCGCATCTTGGCGACGCGGCCCTGCGGCTCGCGGTGGAAGTGGGGCCCGTCACCGACACCCCGGCGCGCCGCAATGCGGCGGCGCAAGCCGAGCGCCAGCGTGCGGCCGAAGAAATGATCCAGAACGACCCGTTTGTGCAGGACATGATTCGCGACTGGGGCGCCAAAATTGTCCCCGGCAGCATCCGGCCGCTGGCCGCGAAGTCGATATGATCAAAGGCAGGTTTTAAAACCAATTTCTGCCCCCAATTTCGACGCAATTTCAGACGCAAAGCACACCTCGATTTCAAGTTTTAAAGGAACTACCATGTTTAACAAAGGACAACTCGCGGGCCTCATGAAGCAGGCGCAGGCGATGCAGGACAACCTCAAGAAAGCCCAGGAAGAACTGGCATTTGTGGAAGTCACCGCTGAGGCCGGCGCCGGTCTGGTGAAGGTCACCATGACCTGCAAGCACGATGTCAAACGCGTTGAAATTGACCCCAGCCTGCTGACCGACGACAAGGACATGCTGGAAGACCTGGTAGCCGCTGCGTTCAACGCGGCCGTGCGCAAGGCCGAAGAAGTGAGCAACGAGAAAATGGGCAAGCTCACGGCCGGTATGCCCGGTCTGCCTGGCGGCATGAAGCTGCCCTTCTAAAGTTGTGAGCCCCCACGGTCGCTCACTGCGTGTAGCTCCCTGCCCCCCGAGGGGGCCGCTGCGCCTGCGGCCCGGCAAAGCCGGTTCCGCGGCCCCTGCTTGCGAAAGCGGGTACAACGCTCGGTCGCTGCTGCCACATGGCTGACTCCAACGCTCTCGAAGGCCTTACCCAGGCCTTGCGCAAGCTGCCGGGCGTGGGCGCCAAGTCGGCCGCGCGCATGGCTTTTCATTTGCTGCAGCACGACAAGCCCGGCGCGCTGCAGATTGCCCGTGCGCTGGAGCACGCCGTCAATAGCGTGCGGCATTGCACCTTGTGCAACACGCTGACGGAGCAGGAGGTTTGCACCACCTGCGCCAACCCGCAGCGTGACCGCAGCAAACTGTGCGTGGTCGAAACACCGGCCGACCAGGCTGCCCTTGAGCGCACGCTGGCCTACAAGGGCCTTTATTTTGTGCTCATGGGCAAGCTGAGTCCGCTTGACGGCATAGGCCCCAACGACATCGGCTTGCAAAAACTGTTTGACCGCGTGGTGCCCAAGAACGAGCGCGGCGAGGCATTGCCGCCTGCATCGCGCGAAGTGCAGGAAGTCATCCTGGCGACCAATTTCACGGCCGAAGGTGAAGCCACTGCACACGTGATTGCACAGGCGCTGAAAAGCCGCGGCGTCCAGGTGACGCGCCTGGCGCGCGGAGTGCCGGTGGGCAGCGAACTTGAATACGTAGACCTGGGCACCATTGCCCACGCGTTGGTGGACCGCAGGTGAGGGCGGTGTTTTTAGTTTTATCTTGACAGCTTCATGCCCGCAGCGGGCGACCATAACGAAAGGAACTCACCATGACATTCGCACGCTTCACCATTGCCTACTGGTGTGTTCTGATTGCGGCCCTGTTGCCCATTGTGTGTGCCGCCATTGCCAAATACGGCACGATGAGCACCCCGCGGCGTGATGGTGGATATGACAACCACAACCCGCGAGGCTGGCTGGCGCAGCAAACCGATTGGCGTGCCCGGGCCAACGCCGCGCAAGCCAACACATTCGAGGCGCTGCCCTTTTTCTTTGCAGCAGTCATCATTGCGCACGTCCTGCAGGCGGGGCAGACACGGCTGGACATCCTGGCATTGCTCTTTGTCGTGCTGCGCATTGCCTACATCATGATGTACATCGCTGACCTGGCCAAAGCCCGCTCTGCCATCTGGGCGTGTGCACTTTTTATCAATATCGTCATTCTTTTTTCCGGCTTTCGTTGACACATGCGTCGGGCGTGTGAAAGTTACCTCTGGTAACGCGATCACCTTCGGTAAAAACCCGCACGGGATGACCCCGATGCGGGTTTTTTTATGCCTCGATAAGCTTGTGACATCAAAAAAAGAGAGAGGCTTGCATGAATCGCCAACCCCTGATTTCCCGCCGGGCTTTTGCCGGTGGCACCGCACTGGCAGCAGCAACGCTGGCATTGCCGGCGCTTCGCGCGCAACCCAGGCTCGAGAAAACAAAAATTGCGTTGGCGGTCGGCGGCAAGGCGGCGTTCTATTACCTGCCTCTTACCATTTCAGAGCAACTGGGGTATTTCAAGGCCGAAGGCCTGGACATTGAAATCAGCGACTTTGCCGGTGGTGCACGCGCGCTGCAGGCCGTGGTGGGCGGTTCTGCCGACGTCTGTTCGGGTGCTTTCGAGCACACCATCAATCTTCAGTCCAAAAACCAGATGTTCCAGGCTTTTGTGCTGCAGGGCAGGGCGCCGCAAATTGCTTTTGGCGTGTCAACAAAAAACATGCCCAACTACAAAACGGTCGCAGACCTGAAGGGCAAGAGAATCGGTGTGTCTGCGCCGGGCTCGTCCACCAACATGATGGCCAACCTGGTACTTTCGCGCGCGGGGCTCAAGGCCGGCGACGTGAGCTTTATCGGAGTCGGCACTGCGGCGGGCGCGCTCACTGCGCTGCGTTCGGGGCAGATCGATGCCATGAGCAATACCGACCCGGTCATGACCATGCTCGAGCAAAAGGGCGAGGTGAAGATCATCAGCGATACGCGCACGCTCAAGGGCACGATCGAAGTTTTTGGCGGTTCCATGCCGGCGGCCTGCCTGTACGCCCCGATAGAGTTCGTCCAGAAAAATCCCAACACTTGCCAGGCACTGGCCAATGCGATCGTGCATGGGCTCAAATGGCTGCAGACTGCAGGCCCCGGTGACATCATCAAGACCGTGCCCGAGAGCTACCTGCTGGGTGACCGGGCGCTGTACCTTGCGTCATTCAACAAGGTGCGTGAGTCGATTTCGCTTGACGGCATCATTCCTGATGACGGCGCGCGCACGGCGCTCAAGGCACTGGCAAGCTTTGACCCCAGCATCAAGGCCGACAAGATCGACATCGCCAAGACCTATACCAACGAGTTTGCGCGCAAGGCCAAGGACCGATTCAAAGCTTGAGCCCCCACGCTTTTCACTTCGTGTAATGCGCTGCCCCCCCCGAGGGGGCCGCTGCGCCTGCGGTCTGGCAAAGCCAGTCCCGCGGCCCCGGCT
>NZ_JBFUGX010000414.1:0-3810 GCF_056402675.1 Polaromonas sp. P3_C2
ATATCTCCAGCTACACCGCCAAGGGCCTCAGCGCCGACGACGCCAAGAAGAAGGATGCCGAGTTCAAGAAAGCGGTCGCGGACGACCTGAAGGCTGCCGGCTACCCGAGCAAGGCTGATCCAGCCAAGGTCGACAAGGTCATGGTCACGGCCATCCTGTTCTATCTGGTGGTTCTGGTCACCATGGTGTACGGCCCGATCGCAGCCATGCTGGTGGAGTTGTTCCCGACCCGCATCCGTTATACCTCCATGAGCCTGCCGTACCACATCGGTAACGGCTGGTTCGGCGGCCTGCTGCCCACCACGGCTTTTGCCATCGTGGCGCAGACCGGCAATATGTACAACGGCCTCTGGTACCCGATCATCATCGCCGGCATGACGCTGGTGGTGGGCACCTTGTTCATCAAGGAAACCAAGGACGTGGATATTTACGCCAACGACTGATGGGTATTTGCGCCGGTGCGGGCCAGGAGCCCGCACCGGCCTTTTCAGGCTGAAAAGCCTTATGTTTTTTACGGGCCCTCGTCATCCATTTGCCGGGGGCTTTTTTTTGGGAGAAAGAAAGATGTGGAAAATTGTTGTGGGTTTTATCGTGATTGCCGGGCTGGCATTATTTCTGTTGAACAAGGGCGGCGATATTKATCTGGGCGGTGAAAAACATGGTGCTTCGCGGCTGGCTGCACCTGTTGTTATCACTGCTCTGGAAGCGCGTACGAATGGTTGAGTGAAGGGGTCAGGCTGACAGCGAGTGGCGCTTTTGCGTGCAGGACGTCGCCGCGATCATGCCCAGAAAAGGTGCGTTGCCGGTGAAAATGAGTTAAATTGAATTAACAGAGACAAAAACAACGATCACAGCGTCTCTGAAAATCAAGCACCTCATGGTGGCACCCTCGCGCATTTATTTGGAGATCAGCCGATGATTTACACCAAGACGGAAGCCGGCCAGACCGCCGTGCAGAACCGAACCGTCGCATTGACCCCCCGGCAGCGCTCTGCCTTCATCATGTTTGACGGCAAACGCAGCCTGGAGGATGTGGTCAAGGCCACCTCGGGGTTCGGCGTCACCGCAGAAGACATCAACCACCTGATTTCGCTGGGCCTGCTGGCGCCGCTGGCGGTGCAGCCGCCTGATGAGCCGGTTCCGGAGGTGTCGGCCCAAAACGCGGATGGCAGTCCTACCCTGAATGCGCAGGAGCATTATTCAAGGGCTTACCCCATCGCCACGCGGCTGACGGCTGCCCTGGGCCTTCGGGGTTTCCGCCTGAACCTGGCGGTGGAAGCCGCAGGCGACATCGACAAGCTCAAGGAGCTGGCACCCAAGATCAAGGAAGCTGTAGGCCCCGAGAAGTTCAAGGAACTCGAAAGCGCGCTTTACGGCTGAGCAAACCCGTACGGCTTGGCGCCGCAGGCGTGYGAATTCGCAAGCAGGGGCCGCGATCCGGCTACGCCGGGCGCAAGGCGCCTGTCCCCCCTGGGGGGAGGTGACGCTACACGAAGTGAGCGTCGGCAGGGGGGATTCTCTTTTCAAGCAGGGGCCGCGATCCGGCTAYGCCGGGCGCAAGGCGCCTGTCCCCCCTGGGGGGAGGTGACGCTACACGAAGTGAGCGTCGGCAGGGGGGTGCTATTTATCTCTTGAATTTTCCGTCGGTGCCGATGATGGACAGATCGGCAAAATCCAGCCCGGTATGGTCTTCGGGGCTGTAACTCACTTCCAGCCCGCCGATATCAATCTTGCGCATGCCCTCCAGGGCCGCCTGGAGTTTCTCGCGCGTGGGTTTGGCGCCTGCCCGGCGCAAGCCCTCTACCAACACCTTTGCAGCGGCAAAACCTTCCAGCATCGCGGGGCTCACGTCGGCTTGCCCCTTGGCCTTGGCCAGCTCCTGTGCTTCCTTCACCATGGGGAAGGCGATGGACCGCTCATACGGAAACACCTGCGTGACGATCACGCCACGGGCGTTGTCGCCCAGGCTTTTCACAAAGCCGCCCGAGGCATTATTCGAAAGCGTCACGATCTGCGCCGTGGAGCCGCCCGCGCGGAAGGCCTTGATGCCGTCGACCACGGCCTGCCCTGAGGCCACCATGATGACGGCCTGCGCGTTGGACTGGTAAACCTTGGGTGCGATCGGCGCGAAGTCGGGTTTGGAGCGGTCGAATTTTTCCAGTACAGCGGGCTGCAGCTTGGCAGTCGTCAGCCCTTTTTGCGCGCCCATCACGCCGTCAGCGCCGAAGCTGTCGTCGGCATACACGATGCCGATACGGGTGATGCCCATGGAATGCAGGTGAGTGACCGCTTTCTCGGCTTCACGCTGGTAGGTGGCGCGTACGTTGAACACATGTTTTTTGACGGGCTGGTGCAGCACCATGGCACCGGTAGAAGGGCCGACCAGCGGCACGCTGTTTTTGTCGAGCAGCGGAATGATGGCTTCGGTATGGGGTGTACCGCGGGTCAGGAACATGGCCAGCACGTTTTGTTCTTCAATCAGCTTGCGTGCGTTTTCGACCGCCAGCTTGGGATCGAATTTGTCGTCGAGCGACACCAGCTCAATCTTTTGCCCGCCCACACCGCCCTTGGCATTGACGGCGTCGATGTAGAGCTTGGCGCCTTCCGTGGTTTCCTTGACGCCGGCGCCCACGGGGCCAGTAAACCCTGCGGTCTGCCCGACAAGGAGTTGCGCATGGCTGGCCTGGGCCACGGCCACCATCGCGATGGCGGCGCACCATCTGCTGAGTTTTTTCATGTTGTTCACAGTGTTTCCATCCGGGGTGAAATGATGTATCCATAAGTGAAGCATGAAAGCGCAAAAAATGCGATCAGGAAAACCAGAAGCCGCCCTAATTGGCGTAGCTAAAAGTGTGCAAAAAGGACATTAATCCCTACATCCTGCACAGCCGGTTGCCCTGTCTAGAATGTTTGACCTCTTCAGGAAAGACTGCACTCATGTCCCAGGGAATCATCCGCATTCGCGGCGCGCGCCAGCACAACCTCAAAAACCTCGATCTGGATATCCGCACCGGTGAAATGACGGTAGTCACAGGGCCCAGCGGCTCGGGCAAATCCTCCCTGGTCTTTGACACGCTGTTCGCCGAAGGCCAGCGCCGCTATGTGGAGACCTTCTCTGCTTACGCGCGGCAGTTCCTTGACCGCATGGACAAGCCGGCCGTCGACAAGGTGGAAGGCGTGCCGCCCGCCATCGCCATCGACCAGACCAACCCGGTGCGCAGCTCGCGTTCCACCGTGGGCACCATGACGGAGTTGAACGACCACCTGAAGCTGCTTTACGCGCGCGCCGCCCAGCTCTTCGACAAACAGACCGCGCAGAACGTACGCCACGACACGCCTGAATCGATTTATGCCGAGCTGATGGCGCGCACCACAGAGGGTGATCCGCGCGTGGTGTTGACCTTCCCGGTCGAGCTGCCCGGCAACACCAGCKCCGAGCAGGTCGAGCAGTGGCTCTCTGTCAGTGGTTTCACGCGCGTGCATGCCCAGCGCGACGTGGCCACACCGGCCGGCCCGCACAAGCTGCTGGACGTGGTGGCCGAC
Organism: Polaromonas sp. P3_C2; assembly: GCF_056402675.1. Classification (NCBI taxonomy): domain Bacteria; kingdom Pseudomonadati; phylum Pseudomonadota; class Betaproteobacteria; order Burkholderiales; family Comamonadaceae; genus Polaromonas; species Polaromonas sp. P3_C2. The sequence continues at coordinate 3,544 of NZ_JBFUGX010000414.1, forward strand.
CGTTTTCGCACCCACGCGGTGGAAAAAGCCCGTGTGATGGAAGCTATCGAAACGGCGTTGAAGCGTGGCGGGCGCCTGAACATCTATGTACAACACGCAGAGGATGGTCAACCGGATGTGATGTGGCGCTTCTCCACGGGCCTGCATTGCCCCGACAGCGACCTGCGCTACACCAACCCCACGCCCTCGCTGTTCTCTTTTAATTCGGCCATGGGTGCCTGTGAAACCTGCCGCGGCTTTGGCCGCGTGATCGGTGTCGACTACGGC
>NZ_JBFUGX010000415.1:0-3810 GCF_056402675.1 Polaromonas sp. P3_C2
ACCTTGACCAGCCGCACGGTGACGCTTCATTCATGCCGATGCTGCGCGTGAGCGAGCTGGCGGCAAAACACGTCAAGGTGGTGCTGACCGGTGACGGTGGCGACGAGCTGTTTGCCGGCTATGACAAATACGCGCAGTTCTTTGCCCGACCCGACGCGCAGACCCTGCCGACGCCTGATTTTCAGCGCCAGTATTTCGATTCGATTTCGTTGTTTTCACCCGCCGCCAAGGCGGCGTTGTATCAGCCGGTGGCGCGTGAAAACCTGTCCGGGCTCGACAGCTTTACGCAGGTTGCCCGGCCCCGGTTTGAGGAGGCCGGTCATTTCGACCGGGTCAACCAGGCGTTGTATCTGGATATGCAGTTACTGCTGTCCGGCAACAACCTGGTCAAGCCAGACCGCATGGGCATGGCGGTCAGCATCGAAGCGCGCACGCCTTTCCTTGATTACCGGATGATGGAGCTGGCCTTTCGCTCGCGCGGCACGACCAAGCTGTCAGCGCAGGGCGACAAAAAACACTGGTTCAAACAAGCCGTGGCACCGCTGATTGGCGATGAACTGGCGTTTCGTAAAAAGCAGATGTTTACCGTCCCTATCGGCGACTGGTTCCGCGGCGAGTCTTACGCCTGGTTGCGCCGGACCCTCCAGGACAGCCCGTTGATTGCTGAAACGATGCAATGGCCGGTGGTTGACGGCATGCTCGTACAGCACCGGGATGGCAGAAAAAACTATACACGTGAGTTACGGGCCCTTGCGGCGCTGGCGGTGTGGGAAGCCGGTGCCGGAACCATCGAGCCGGAATTTTCGGGAGGGAACCGGAGATGACAGACCAGTTGCCGCGCTGGCTTTTTGTTTCTTACGGGGGTGGGCATGTCAAGGCCTTATTGCCGGTGGCGCGGCGCGTGAAAGAGCTGGGTCTGGCCCGGCCGCTGTATCTGGCGTTGACAACGGCTGCGCCGGAGGTGGTGCGCAGCGGTATTGAAGCCATAGGCTTTCGCGATCTTCTCAGAGACACCGATCTGTGCGCACGCGCGCACGGAGAGAGGCTGGCCAGTGAACTTAAAGTCACTGCTGCCCAGCATGATGAATCTGTTGCTTACCTTGGCCTTTCCTATGCAGACCTCGAGGCGCGTTTGGGTGTCTCCGAGGCGGCCGTGCAGTATGGCCAATACGGCCGTCAGGCGTTTTTGCCTCTGGATGCGCTTGAGCGTGCCTTGAATATTTTCCAGCCCGAACTGGTCGTCGCCACCAATTCGCCGCGGGCCGAGCAAGCCGCCATCCAGGTGGCCCGAAAAATGGGCATCCCTGCTGTTTGTCTTGTCGATTTACTGGGCATTTGGGAGCAGGAAACACTGGTGCAGGCAGATTATGCGAATGCGCTGTGCGTGATCAACAGCAATGTGCAGCGGCGGCTGATAGTTGCCGGCCGCCGCGCCGCGGAGGTGCACGTCACCGGCAACCCGGCCTTTGACAGCATCAATACGCCCGAAGTCATGAATCGGGGCAAGGACTTGCGAACGGAAATGAACCATGACGGGTTGCACCTGTGTCTTTACGCGTCTTCACCGGAGCCGCCGCATATTCCGGGTATCTCCGGCAGCGGCGACGTGCAGTTTCCGCGCCAGATAGAAATTGCGCTGATAGAGGCGGTCATACGTAATCCGCAGTTGGCGCTATGGATCAGGCGCCACCCAAGCGAGCCTGCCGCAGTTCTGCCTGATATGGCGCAGGGCCGTATTCGGATATCGACGATGGAAATGCCCTTGCATGCTTGCCTGCATGCCAGTGATGAAGTGATTGTGAGCAACTCGACAGTGGGTGTTGAAGCGTCGCTGGCGGGCAAACCGGTGTTGCAGATTCGCGGCTCTATCCTCGATCATTTGGCACCGTACCTGGAAATGGGTATTGCGTACAAGGCGTTGCCCCATACACAGATCGCCGCCGAATATGTGCGACCGCTGCAAAGCCGGCTGGATGAGCAGCGTGCATGGCGGGCACAGTCGGCGACGCGGTTCGGTGCCGGTCAGGGCGATGCAGCAGGACGCGTCGCGGAGGTCCTGCGGGAGGTGGCTGCCAACCATGCCTGAAGCTGAAATCGTGCGGCGTTTGACGCCGGAACAAGCCATAGAGTGCCATGCTCGCATAGATGCCGAGTACCGTCCTGCCACCTTGCATCCGGCTTATGTGTTAGCTGACGCATTTCGGCAACCTGGGCTGGAGCCGCTTTTCCTGCTCTTTGAAATGCAGGGTGAAATGTGGCTGCATGGATTGCACCGCATGCGAATTGTGGGCACGGACTGGTGGGATGCCAGTTCTCCTTACGGCTATGGTGGCCCCACCGCCACGAGTTCGTCGCCGGAATTTTTGCGAGCAGCCTGGGCCGCTTATGCGCAATGGATGCGTGAACAACTGGTTGTTGTGGAATATCTGCGCTTTCATCCCATGAACGCCAATCAACGGGGCTATACCGGCACAGTTGTTCCCAATCGGCAGGTGGTTTGGACCGGCTTGCAAGGACATGCGGTGGCAGCTGACTATTCCCGGCGTATCCGTTACTCGGTCAGCAAAGCTGAAAAGGCCGCGCTGCTTTTCAGCGAGCAGCATCTTGGTGAAAACGTGCAGAAATTTGCAGTGTTTTACCGCACAGCAATGACGAGTATGGGTGCTGACGGCTTTTACCAGTTTGATGATGACTATTTTCGCCGCCTGGCGGCCGTTCCCGGTGCATTGGTGGCAAGCTGTAGCATGCCCGGGAGCAAGGAATGGCTCGCGGCCTGTATTGTGCTGGAGGGCGATGGCGTGTCGGAATACCACCTCGCTGCCAGCAATGCGGGCGGGCGGGCGCTCAATGCGGCGGCATGGCTGCTTGACAAGTGCATCGCGGCAGCGCAACAACGAGGCCAACGGGCGTTTTATTTCGGGGGGGGCACCGATGCCAAACCCGACAATTCGCTATTGTTCTTCAAGTCCGGATTTTCAGACCGACAGCTGCTCTATCAGACGGGCAACCAGATTTTCAATGCACCGGCGTATGCCGAACTTCAGAAGCTGTTTCCTGAAGCACGCTCGGAATACCCCGGTCGGCCAATTTTTTATCGCAAGGTTTAAGCTATGGGCGCAGATATGCTGTGGGATGAAGTTTTTCGGTCACGCCCCTGGGGTAAATATCCCGGCGAGGATGTGGTGCGCTTTGTCGCCAGAAATTTTTACGGCGCACCGGACCGTGCCTCGGTCCGCCTGCTGGAGGTGGGTTGCGGCACGGGCGCAAATCTCTGGTACATGGCACGCGAGGGATTCTGTGTGCACGGTATTGACGCCGCACCGACCGGCGTGCGCATTGCACGTGAGCGGCTGGATCTGGAATGCGCTGGCTGGCGCGAGCGCGGTGGGCGCGTCGATGTTGGAGGCATCATCCAGTTGGATTATCCGGACGGATATTTTGACGGCGTATTGGACGTGGTGGCCATTTGTTATAGCGGGGACGACGCTGCACGCGCCATTTATGCCGAACTTGCCCGTGTGACGCGACCCGGCGGACGGCTTTTTTCTCGTACCTTTGCTCAGGGTTGCTGGGGAGAAGGCAGCGGCAAACAGTACGCACACAACATGTGGGAATGCAGCGAAGGACCATTGAAGGGTTTGGGACCAACTCGGTTCACCTGCAGGCAAGATGTGCCCGGCTTGTTGTCGCCATGGCGGGTGGACCGCATTGGGGAAAGCAGCGCCGTGGATAACTCCGGTGACCCTGAAATCCGACATCTCTTGATTGAGGCGACACGCGTCGCAATTGCAGCATGACAGCACCCTGCAA
>NZ_JBFUGX010000416.1:0-3799 GCF_056402675.1 Polaromonas sp. P3_C2
CCGTTGGGCCCAATCAAAGCCAATAGTTCGCCCTGCGCCAGCTCGAAATTCACGCTATCGACAGCCCTGACACCGCCAAAGGATTTTCCTAATCCTGATACCTTCAGCAAGCTCATGACTTTTCTCCCGCACTGCGGCGACTGGCCAGCAGCTGTTTGGCAAAGCCTGCAATTCCCTGGGGGAACAGCAGCACAAGAACCAGGATGATGGCGCCCAGCATGGCCCGCCAATAGTCGGTGTTTCGCGMCACGGTATCGTGCAGCCACGTGAATGTGACGGCCCCCACGACAGGTCCCAAAAGCGTCTGGATACCCCCCAGCAAAACCATCACCAGACCATCGATCGACTTGCTGACGTGCAGRCTTTCAGGCGAAATGCTGCCTTTTGAAAAAGCATAAAGCGCACCGGCCAGCCCCGCAAATGAACCTGCAATCACAAACGCAACCCATTGCAGGCGTTTGACATTCATGCCGATGGCGTCCGAACGCAGCACCGAGTCGCGTGCCGCACGCATGCCATAGCCAAACGGTGAATACAGAATTCGGTGCATCAGCAAGACGCCCCCGGCCACCAGGACAAGAGTGAGGTAGTAATAAATGCGCTTGTCCGCCAGCCACTCGGAAGGCCAGACGCCGGTCAATCCGTTGCTGCCGCCGGTGAACACGTCCCATTGATAACAAACTGCCCAGGTGATTTGTGCAAAGGCCAGCGTCAGCATCGCCAGATAAACACCAGACAATCTGACGCAGAACCAACCATACACAAAGGCCCCCACGGCCGCCACAACGGGTGCCACGACCAGAGCCAGCTCCATGGGCATGTTCAGGCTTCGTACCAGCAAGGCGGCGCCATAGGCCCCAAGGCCGAAGTAGGCGGCATGCCCGAACGAGTGCATTCCCGCGGGCCCCATGATGAAATGCAGGCTGACAGCGAACAGGACGGCAACCAGCAAGTCAATCAGTAACACGGTGACGTAAGGGGACTGTGCCGCCAGCACAGGCATCAAAGCCAGTAGCGCCARCAGGCCCGCACAACCCCAGACGTACAAGCGGTGTGGCCGGCGCAGCGGTTCTTCGGCCATGCCTGCATGCCGGTTGGGCGCCTGTGGCCTGCCGAACAACCCCCAGGGTCGGGCCACCAGGACAACCGCCATGACGAGGAACTCCACCACCAGGGTCAGCTTGGAAAAAGAGATGCTGATACCCGCAATTTCAACCAGCCCCAGCCAGATGCAAATGGCCTTGAGTTCGGCAATCAGCAGTGCCGCCACGTAGGCACCCGGGATGGAGCCCATGCCCCCGACCACCACCACCACAAACGCGGCGCCGATGATGTTGAGATCCATTTCCAGGTTGGCGGGCTCGCGCGGTAGCTGAAGCGCGCCCCCAAGGCCCGCCAGAAGTGCGCCCAATGCAAAAACCGCTGTGAATAACCACGCCTGGTTCACACCCAGCGCGCTGACCATTTCGCGATCCTGCGTGGCGGCTCGAWCGAGGGTACCCCAGCGGGTTTTGGTGAGCAGGAGCCAAAGCAGACCCAGGACGACAGGCCCCGCGACGATCAGGAAAAGATCATAGGAAGGAAACTGACGCCCCAAAATCGACACAGAGCCAGTCAGGCCGGGAGCCCTGGGGCCAAGCAGCTCCTCGGGGCCCCAAAACCACAGCACGCCATCCTTGATCACCAGGCCAAGCGCAAACGTTGCAAGCAACTGAAAGAGTTCCGGTGCACGGTAAATACGGCGCAGCAACAAAACCTCGACCAGGCCGCCGAGAACACCAACAGCCAAAGCGGCAATCAGCAAGGCAGGCCAGAAACCCAAGGTATTGCCAAGAGCACTGACCAATGAATAGGCAACGTAGATGCCCACCATGAAAAAAGATCCATGGGCAAAGTTGACAATCCGGGTAACACCAAAGATCAACGACAAACCAGCCGCCACGAGAAACAGCGACGATGCACCGGCCAGGCCATTAAGCAACTGCACGATAAAGCCTGAGAAGCTCATGAACAAACCTTTTTTCTGCGGGATAGCATGACCGGCAAGCAGCGCACAGTGGACACACCTTTAACATGACGGCGRCACCGGAACTGCCGGCCAACCGCCATGAGTGCATGCACGAGGCGCGGCACCTGCCGCCGTCAACACTTGCCTCGGTCTAATCGGCAGCGCGCATTTTTTTCACTTCGGCGTTGCTGGGCTGGACTTTTGAACCATCGATATATCGATAGTCGACCATCACGCCCTTGCCGCCTTCATTTTTTGTGCGTCCCACATAGGCACCCATGGTGGACTGGTGGTCTTCCGGGCGAAAAACCACGGGGCMAAAGGGTGTTGTCACGTTCAGGCCGCGGAAAGCGGTAATCAGCTTTTCCGTATCGGTCGATTTGGCTTTTTTCATGCCTTCGGCCAGGGACTTGATGGCGCTATAGCCGACCACGGAACCCAGGCGCGGATAGTCTTTGTACTTGCCGTGATAAGCAAGAAAGAAAGCCTTGTGTTCGGGTGTCTGGATGCCGTACCACGGATAACCGGTAACCACCCAGCCGTTGGGCGTTTCCTCCTTGAGCGGGTCGAGGTATTCGGGCTCGCCCGTCAGCAGGCTGACGACTTCACGCCCCTGAAACAGGCCACGGGTATTGCCTTCACGAACAAACTTCGAGAGGTCGGCACCAAAAAGAACATTGAAGATGGCGTCCGGCTTGGCGTCCGCCATGGCCTGCACAACACTGCCCGAGTCGACCTTGCCCAGTGGAGGCGCCTGCTCGGCCACGAACTCTACATCGGGCTGCGCGGCCTTCAGCAAGGTCTTGAACGTCGCTGCTGCGGACTGCCCATACTCGTAGTTGGGGTACACCACCGCCCAGCGCTTTTTCTTCATCGCAACGGCTTCGGGGACCAGCATGGCCACCTGCATGTAGGTGGAGGTCCGCAAGCGGAATGTGTAGCGATTACCGTTTTGCCAGACGATTTTGTCCGTCAGAGGCTCCGCTGCCAGAAAAAAGAACTTTTTCTGCTTGGCGAAATCGGTGAGCGCCAGGCCGATATTGGAAAGGAAAGAGCCTGTCAGCACGTCGACTTTTTCGCGCGAGACAAGTTCTTCGGCTGCACGGACCGCATCGCCCGGGTTTGCGTTGTCGTCGCGAATAATCAGCTGGACCTTCTTGCCGTTGATTCCGCCGCCAGCATTGATTTCCTCAACGGCCAGTTCCATGCCTTTCTTGTACGGTTCCAGGAAAGCAGGCTGGGCCTTGTAGCTGTTTATTTCCCCTATCTTGATGACGCCTTGGGCATGCGCGTTCACGAATGAGGTGATCAGCCCGAGGAAAGCGACGGTGCTCAGCATTTTGTGGTGCAGCTTCATAAGTACTCCTGGTTGTCTTGGGTCAGATGGAAGGCGAAAGGCGATGGGTCATGACGATGAGCGATGGATTGGCAGCCCGGGGCTACCTTAACCCATCCTCCCCCTTGATTTCACTGGTTTGAAGCCCCCCCACACGCGGCAGGGGCCGGCCGCTGTCCGTAACGACGACCGCCACCACAATTTCGTTGGCGCGGGGAGCGTCGGCGATGCGGGCTTCCATCGCATCGAAATGGCTGCGCACGAATGCGGCATCCTTGTGTCCCAGCGGCACGTCAATGGCAGTACCAAGACCACCGCGCTTTTTACTTGACGGCACCAGAGCAGCACCCTTTTCCACCGCCAGACGCAGGGGCGCGCCCAGCCTGGGATGCAGGATCGCTGCCGCATGCTCCAGCTCACCGGCCTCACCCACGATGGCGGCCTTGCCGTAACTA
>NZ_JBFUGX010000417.1:0-3793 GCF_056402675.1 Polaromonas sp. P3_C2
TCGAGTTGCTGTTCTCTCCACACGTCAAGGAGCAGCTGATCCAGGGCATCAACCCGCTGTCGGAGGTGGAACTCACCGTCAGGAACCGGCTGGGCCAGGACACCAAGCGCTACCTTTCGTTCCATTTCAACCGGGTGCAGGACGGCAACACCGTGCGGCATCTGCTGGTCACCGTGCAGGACATCACGCAAAAAGTCGAGTTGCAGGCCCGGTTGACCGGCGAACGCCAGCGCTCGCAAAAAGAGCTGTCCATGATGCTCAAGGCTTTCGAGACGGAGCCGGCCATGATGCGCGCTTTTGTAGAGCGAGCTGAAGCGTCCCTGCTGGAAGTCAACGACCTGCTGCGAAGCACTTCATCAGCCGCCTCGGAAGTCCAGGTGCTCAAAGCTGTGGACGGCGCCTACCGCCGCATCCACGCCTTCAAGGGCGACGCAGCGTCGCTCGGACTGGAAATCCTGGCCACACTGGCCCATCAGTTCGAAAGCGAGTTGCAAAAGCTCAAGGACAACGGCGCCGCCACCGGCGACGCTCTGCTGGCCCTGCCTTTGCCGCTCGAGGACCTGCTGGCCAAGGTCGGCGCCTTCAAGGCGCTGGGCCAGAAGCGCTCAGGCGGTGACACGGCGCCCGCCCCGGACGGTTCCGCATCGCAAGGACTGAACGCCGTGCTGACCCAGCTGGCGAACGAGGTCGGCACCGACTGCGGCAAACGCGTGGATGCCGAGGTGCGTATGGGGAGTGCCCAGGACATGCCGGCCGACAAGATGAACCTGCTGCGCGAAATMGCCATCCAGCTTCTGCGTAACGCCGTGGTGCACGGCGTGGAGGTGCCATCCGTGCGGCGCGCTGCGGGCAAGGCGGAGTCCGGGCGGATTACCGTCAACCTCACCCGGAACGAAGACGGCCAGTGGCAGCTCAGCGTGCGCGACGATGGCGCGGGCCTGAATGCGGCCGACGTTCGCCGCCGTCTGCTTGAACTGGGCTGGTATACGCCTGAGCAGCTGCAAAGCTTCAGCGAGCAGCAGATCGTTGCACATATTTTCAAGCCGGGCTTTTCCACGGCCGGTGCCACCTCCCGCCACGCAGGCCGCGGCGTGGGCCTGGACCTGGTGCAGACCAACGTGCAGCAGCTGGGGGCGCGCCTGCTGCTCTCCAGCACGCCCGGCCAGCACACCGAATTCAAGGTTTCTTTTTCCTGAATTTTCCTGAAGCAATCCAGCAATGGCCATCACAAACCCCACACAGGAGCTTCTCCATGCGACTGCTGATTGTTGACGACTCCAACATGATCCGGACCCGGATTTCGAGAGTGGTGCAAAACGGCGGCATCAAGGGCGTGGTGCTCGCAGGCCTGGCCAAAAACGGCCTTGAAGCCGTGCGGCTGGCCCGGGCAACCCGCCCCGAGGTCGTCACCATGGACCTGACCATGCCTGAGATGGACGGCATTGAATGCATCACCGCATTGCTGAAGTTCGACCCGTCCATCAAGATACTGGTGGTCAGCGCGCTCAGCGACAAATCGACAGCCATCCAGGCACTCAAGCTGGGCGCCCGCGGATTCGTTGCCAAACCCTTTACCGACGAAGAGCTGCAGATTGCACTGCTCGACGTTGCAGACGTGCGCTAAGGACATTGTTATGGCCACACTGAACGAAAACGACCTCAAGCTCTTTGTCGATTCCATCCGGCATTACCTCAAGATCACGACCCGGCAGGAACCGCAGATCACCTCGGCCTATCTCGGCACGGGAGATATCGAAGCCTTTGAATTCAACGGCATCGTGACCTTTTCCGGAAGCCACAACGGACATGTGGTGGTGTCCATGCCGGGGAAACTGGTGCGCGAGATTTTGCTGCTCCAGCATGAAACCGACCTCAGCGATGGCAACTTGCTTGATGCGGTGGGTGAAATCGCCAACACCCTGGCAGGCAATGCACGCAAGGCTTTGGGGTCCGAGCTGCAGATTTCAGTGCCGATCAAGCTGCAGGGTGCGCAGGGCATGAAAGCCCGGGTACGCAAGCGCCCCTACGTGATCACCTTGCGCTGGAACCACTACGCGGCAATGGTCTGCGTCGACATGGACCGCAAAAACTAGCCCGCGACCTCGGTCGGCTTGGTTGATTCGCACGGCTGCACGCACGCAATGTGTGCGTCGCACCAAAAGAAACCGCAACTCAGGCTCAAATTGCGCTGCAAGGGTGCATTTTGAGTGCCCCAAGTTGGCATGCTTTTCGCACTGTTTCTGTGAATCAACCATCTTCACAGAAAGAGCTTGCACCATGGCGGGGTTTCGTAATTTTCTCAAGGCTGGCCACGCGCCCACACTGGGTGCGGCGTTTTTCTACTTCGCGTTTTCGTGCTGCATCTGGGTCATGAACGGCGCCATGGCGCCTTTCATTTCGGAAACCTACAAGCTCTCGCCCACAGAAAAAGGCGTGATGCTGTCGGTTCCCATCTTCGCCGGCGCGCTGATGCGCTTTCCGCTGGGCGTGCTGGCGCAATACATTGGCCGCAAAAATGCCACGCTGGTCGAAATGGGCCTGATCATGGTGGCGCTGCTGTTCGGCTACTTCGTGGTTGACTCCTACAGCAGCCTGCTGGCCATGGGCGTGCTGCTGGGCATTGCCGGCGCCAGTTTCGGCGTGGCGCTCAGCCTGGGTTCGGGCTCCTTCCCTCCCCGTTACAAGGGCCTGGCCATGGGTCTGGTCGGTGCGGGCAACGTGGGCACCGCTGTCTCCGTGCTTGTCGCGCCGGCGCTGGCGCAGCGCTTCGGCTGGCAGTCGGTCTACGGCATTGCTGCCGTAGCCATGCTGCTGCCGATGATCGCGATGATTCTTTTTGCCAAAGAACCCGACGATGTGGACAGCCACGCCACCCTGCGCGAACACGTGGCCTGCCTGTTCGAAAAAGACGGCTGGGCTTTCAGCCTGATCTACGCCGTGAGTTTTGGCGGCTTCATCGGGCTGGCGACGTTTTTGCCTTCCTACTACTACGACCAGTTCGGCGTCAGCAAGGTGCAGGCCGGGCAGCTGTCGATGCTGGCAGCCTTCATGGGCGCGGCGCTGCGCATCTTCGGCGGCTGGATCTCGGACCGCTGGGGCGGCGTGAACACCTTGAGCGTCGTGCTGCTGACGATTGCCGCCACGCTCGTGGCATGCGGCCTGGCCAGCAAATCCCTGGTGGCCACCACCTTGCTGGTCATGCTGTGCTTTGCCGCACTGGGTGCAGGCAATGGCGCCCTTTTCCAGCTGGTACCGCTACGCTGGCCCCTGGCTACTGCGGTAGCYGGCTCCATGATCGGGGAAATCGGCGCACTGGGCGGCGGCCTGGTGCCCAATGCCATGGGTATCTCCAAGCAGTATGCGGGCACTTACATGTGGGGTTTCTTCTTTTTTGCAGCCTTGTCGCTGGGCATGCTGGTGATGCTGCGGGTGATGCAGATTCGGTGGACACGAACCTGGGCGGAGAAAGGTGGACGGGCGAGGACTGCTTGAGGATGCGCCTTTAGCTGAGGCCGCTGGCCGGGGTTGCCCGGCGGCAAGTAACTTTCTTTTGCGTCGCCAAAAGAAAGTCACCAAAGAAAAGGCGACCCTGCTGTTTGCGACCCTACGCTTCGCTTCGGGCAACCTGCGGTGCTCGGTTCAGGCGGGGTCTCGCTCGAACTCGCTTCGCTCAGACAATCGCGATCCCTGATCCGCCTGAACCTGCGCTCCTCGGCGCAGACAGAAGGGGTAATCGGGAGCGGGGACTGAAGACAAATACCAACTCCAATACCAACAAGGACACGCCATGGCG
>NZ_JBFUGX010000418.1:0-3775 GCF_056402675.1 Polaromonas sp. P3_C2
GTGTGGATGTGGGTAACACCACCATCGGACTTGGCACAGTGGCCGGCGGCGTTGTCGGCGGCCTTGTCGGTAACCAGATGGGCGGCGGCAATGGCAAAACCGCCATGACCGTGCTGGGTGTTGCCGGCGGTGCATTTGCCGGCAACCAGATCGAGAAAAACATGAAGAAGGTCACCGTGTACGAAGTGCGCKTTCGCATGGACGATGGCACCGTGCGCAACATGGAGCTTTCCAGCGCCGTGGCAGTGGGCTCGAAGGTGATTGTTGAAGGCAAGAATCTCCGTTTGGCCTAAAACATGACCCCCACGGTCGCTCACTTCGTGTAGCTTCCTGCCCCCCGAGGGGGCCGCCCGCCTGTGGCCCGGCAAAGCCGGTTCCACGGCTCATGCTGGCATGAAGAGGGTGGTTCAACAAAAGCGCTGGTGTCCGTCATCGGCGCTTTTTTTTGGCCCTCATCGTGTCCGCTACGGTTCATAAACCCCCGGGCCGGCCCAAGCCTGCGCTGAGGGGTAGCATGGAGCCCTGTTTCTTCCAATTTCCGATCAACTGATCAATATCTCATCGCAGCCTCAACATCAGCTTGAGCAGAAAGACATTCCCATGAAAGCCATCTGGAACGGCGCAGTGATTGCGCAAAGCGACGACACCGTGGTGGTGGAAGGCAACCACTATTTCCCTGAAAGCTCGCTCAACCGCGACTACGTGACCTTCAGCAACCACCACACCATGTGTTCTTGGAAAGGCCAGGCCAGCTATTACTCGTTGCTGGTCAAYGGGGAAATGAACACCGATGCCGCCTGGTATTACCCCGATCCCAAACCCGAAGCCGACAACATCAAGGGTCACATTGCCTTCTGGAAGGGCGTGAAGATCGAGCCCTGACGCGCCAGCCTGGGGCGGCGGAAGACGGAAAACCGGATGAACGCCCGAAGAGAGCGGGTTTACCCTGAATCTTCAGCGTTTGCCTGGAAAATTCGCCATGTAATATGTGTGCTTATTAAAAACGACCGTAGGGCCGTTGCCAATAAGGAGACTCCATGACGCCTTCCGCGCCCGATCCAGCGCTGGTCGAAAAACTCGTGATGGCCAACCGCATCCTGTACGACCAGGGGGTGGTAGATGGCTTTGGCCATGTGAGCGTGCGCCACGACAAGTCGTCCGGGCATTTCCTGCTGTCCTGCAACCGTGCGCCCGGGCTGGTCAAAAAAGCCGACATCCTGACCTACGACCTCAATGGCGACCTGGTGGGTGAGTCCACGCTGCGTTCTTACCTGGAGCGCTTTATCCACGGCGAAATCTATCGCGCGCGGCCCGACGTGATGGCGGTGGTGCACAGCCATTCCCCTAGCGTGATTCCTTTCGGCGTGACCGGCCAGCGCCTGCGCCCCATCTTCCACATGAGCGGTTTTTTGGGCAGCGGCTCGACGCTGTATGAAATTCGCGAGTCCAACGGCAACACCGACCTGCTGATCCGCGACATGGGCCTGGGCAAAGACCTCGCCAGGGCACTGGGCCAGCACACCTGCGTGCTGATGCGCGGCCACGGTTCGACCGTAGTGGCGCCTTCGCTGGAGCGCGCGGTTTACCGGGCGGTCTATGCCGAAGAAAATGCCAGACTGCAGCTCACGGCATCGGCCCTGGGCCCCATCGAATTCCTGACGCCCGAAGAAGCGGACCTGGCCATGGCGACGAATGAGGGCCAGGTCATGCGGCCGTGGGAATTGTGGAGCCGCAGTATCGGCGCTATTGAATAAACAGCCCGTACAAACGAAAGAGGAAAGAGGCGAATCATGAAATTTCCAAAGCTCCTGGCCCTGGTCACCTTGATGTCACTGACCTGCATGACAGCAACGCAGGCGCTGGCGCAAGCCTATCCATCACGCCCCGTGCGCATCATTGTTCCTTATGGCACCGGCGGCGGCTCCGACATCCTGGCGCGCCAGATCGGCGCACGCCTGCAGACCCTGTGGGGGCAGGGCATAGCGGTCGACAACCGTGCGGGTGCCTCCGGCAATATCGGCACGGAAGCCGTGGTCAAGGCGCCGGCAGACGGCTACACGCTGCTGCTGCAAAACAGCACCATGGTGGTCAACCCGGCCGTGAACGGCAAGCTCAACTACGACCCCGAAAAAGACCTGACACCCATCATGCTGCTGGGCCTCACGCCGATCGCGCTGGTGTCTCATCAAAGCACCAACATCAAGACGATTCAGGAACTGGTCACCTATTCCAAAGCCAACCCGGCAGCGCTGAGCTACGGCTCCTGTGGCGTCGGCACACCGCAGCATTTCGTGATGGAACTGGTCAAGCAAAAGTCTGGTGTCAGTGCTACCAATGTCGGCTACAAGGGCTGTGCCCCTGCGCTGACCGACGTGGTGGGCGGCCAGGTGCAATTGGCCATCCTCAGCGCCAACCTTGCTGCGCCGCACATCAAGACCGGCAAGCTCAACGGCATTGGCGTGTCGACCGCTACGCGCTATGACCTGATGCCCCAGGTGCCGACCTTTGAAGAGCAGGGCCTGAAGCCGCTGGACTTTTCCATCTGGTATGCGCTGATGGGCCCGGCCAAAATGCCGCCCGAGGTGGTTGCCAAAATTTATGCGGACGTTCAAAAAGTATTGGCCGAAGCCGCCGTGAGGGAAAACCTTTCAGGAGCAGGCGTGGAGCCCCTGAGCGGCGACGGTGCCGCGCTTGCCAGGCTGATCAAGGTGGACCTGGCGCGTTATGCGCAACTGGCCAAATCGGCCAATATCAAACCTGAATGAATGCTGGGGGGTAGTGACGCCCGCGCAGCGCAGGCGCTGCGGTTTCGGCGCCTTGTCTGACGGCGGCCTGTCACCCAATACCCTATAACTGATGCATGGCGGGCCCGTAGCGGCCCTGCTCTGGCCGGCATTGACCCGCGAAGGGCGCCGGCCGCAGAATCCATTCCTGGCTCAAGGAGATTCCATCATGTACAAGCACATTCTGGTTCCTGTAGACGGCTCTTCCACCTCGCGCAAGGCGATCGGCAATGCACTGGCAGTGGCCCAGGCGTTCAAGAGCGAGGTGACCGTCGTTTACGTCATAGACCCCTATGCTTTTACCGGGGTGGGCGCCGACTTTGCCTATGGGCAGGCCGAATACCTGAGCGCTGCCACGGCCGAAGCCAATGAGGCCATCACCGCAGCCGAGCAAGCTTTCAAGGAGGCGGGTATCACCGCCACCGGATCGGTGGTGGAAGGCCATGCCATCTATCGCGGCATTCTGGACACCGCCGAGGCGATCAATGCCGACCTGATCGTGATGGGCTCGCATGGCCGCCGCGGGCTTGAAAAACTGGTACTGGGTAGCGTCACCGCCCAGGTGCTTTCCCATGCACACCTGCCTGTGCTGGTGGTGCGCGACTGAGCCGCCGTTTCCTGATGACGTGACACCAACAAAGGAGCTTTTATGGACCTTCTGAACCACGACATTGCACATGAATTTCCGGAATACCTGCAGAAGATGCGCAGCCTCAAGGTGTCTGACCCACACTTTGCCGAGCTCTTTGCGCGCTACGACGAGGATAACCACGCGATTGCAAAGTATGAGCAGGGCGTGGGTGTCATCACGGACGAGGCGCTGGAAGACCTGAAAAAGCGGCGGCTCAAGGTCAAGGACGAGATTTACCAGATTCTCAAGAAAAGCTGACCACGTCATGGGAATTCCTGATTTTTAAGGAAAACTGCCTTGAAACCCAATAGGAACTTGCGCAAGCAGCTATCAAAATGGAAGCAAAAAACGGGGTTTATAT
>NZ_JBFUGX010000419.1:0-3769 GCF_056402675.1 Polaromonas sp. P3_C2
CCGTCAAACAGTTTGCAGAAGTACATGTCGAAATCGCGCAGGAAGGCACTCATGCCGTAAACGTCCGACAGCGCGATCCCAAGGTCGCCCCGGTATTCCTTGGCCCATGACTCGAAGCCAAAGACCTGACTGTCACGCAGACGCGGCCCCAGCGCCTGGCAGGCCTGCAGGTATTCATGCGCCATGGTGCCTAACGGCGTCAGCCCGAGCTTCATGGCAAACAGCACATTGCTGGTGCCGGCGAACTGGCCACCCACCCCCGTGCCCAGCCGCGTCACCAGGGTGCGCAGCACTTCTTCGTGCCAGGCTTTGCCAAACCGGCGGCGTGTGCCGTAATCGGCGATCTTGAGCGTTCGCAGGCCCTGCGTCTGCAACTCGCCAATTTTGGTCTCCAGGCGCTTGCGACCTTCGACCAGGTCCGCCTTCTTCTGCGTGTTGCGAAAATAGACCTCATTGATGATGGCCAGCACCGGAATCTCGAAGAGGATGGTGTGCAGCCAGGGGCCCTTGATGGACACGTCKATCTCGCCCGAAGGCAAGGCCGTGACGCTGACGTACTTTTCATTGAGCCGGAAGATGCCGAGGAAGTCGACAAAATCGCTCTTGATGAAGCGCATGGCCTTGAGGTAAGCCAGCTCGGCATCCTGAAAGCGCAGACTGCACAGGCCACGGATTTCTTCCCGTATCTCGGTCACATAGGGCGCCAGATCACCAATACCCGGAGCACCGGCGTTGCGGCACTTGAAGCGGTATTCCACCTCGGCGCCCGGAAACTGGTGCAAGACCACCTGCATCATGGTGAACTTGTACAAGTCGGTGTCTAGCAGGCTGGTGATGATCATGGGGATCGCTTGAGGGCCGCGGCGCCAGGGCGCCTTGGCGGTTAATCAGGTGAACAGGCCCGGCGCCAATGCCGCACCGGGGCCTTCTTCAACTCGCGCCAGCTCAGGTACCGAGAAAATCCACTTCAAACAGCAAAGTGGCGTTCGGTGGAATCACGCCGCCGGCGCCGCGCGCACCGTAGCCCAGCTCCGCCGGAATGACGAGGCGGCGGGTGCCACCCACCGACATGCCTTGCACGCCTTCGTCCCAGCCGCGGATCACCTGCCCTGCGCCAAGGGAAAACTCGAACGGCTGGCCGCGGTCCTTGCTGGAGTCGAACTTGGCGCCCTGGACGCCGTTGTTATAGAGCCAGCCGGTGTAGTGAACCTTGACATGTTGCCCCGCCTTGGCGATGGCACCGGTGCCCAGCACGGTGTCTTCGTATTGCAGSCCGGAAGGTGTGGTGGTGAGATTCATTGTGAGGTCCTTCTAAAACAGGTGAAACAAAAAAACAGAGCCCAAACAGGCAAAAAGAAATCGCGTCTTTTCGCGAATCCCTGACTTTACCCGCAACACCCAAACTAGCTGGCGCGTACGGAGATGCAACTGCGCTGCGCCTAATCAAGCCATGTGGTGAATTCCGAAGCCGGCACCCGTGGCGTACGGAATGTGTTGACGAGCGCCGTGTCATCGGCATAACCCAGCGCCATGCCGCACA
This sequence comes from Polaromonas sp. P3_C2, assembly GCF_056402675.1. NCBI lineage: Bacteria > Pseudomonadati > Pseudomonadota > Betaproteobacteria > Burkholderiales > Comamonadaceae > Polaromonas > Polaromonas sp. P3_C2. The sequence continues at coordinate 1,541 of NZ_JBFUGX010000419.1, forward strand.
CCAGCATTTCGTCGCTACCCGCGCCGATGTGCGGGAGGATGATCCGGGAAAACCCGTTCCAGGCCGCTTGCGGGCAGGTGTGCAGGCCCAGGCCGCGCGCGGCCACCATGAGGTTTTGCATGAACATGCCGTAGTCCACAAGTGAACCCCGGCCCATCACGCGGTCCAGCGTGAACATCAGGCCCACAGGCGCGTCGAACAACTGGAAGTTGCGATGGTGCTGTGCATGCATCTTGTCCTTGTCGCCCTTGGTGATTCCCAGCAGTCCGTAGAGGCCCCAGCCGTTTTCGCGACGGCGGTCGATATAGGGCGAGACCCACTTTTCAGGGTAGTAGTCGTATTCCTCTTTGTAGTCGGCGGCCAGTGCGGGGTTGGCGTATATCGCGTCATGGGCCTCGCAGACTTTGCCGACCAACGCATCGCGGCTCGCGCCCTGCAGCACATAGGCCTTCCAGGGCTGTGTGTTGGTGCCTGAAGGCGCGCGGCTGGCTACTTCCAGCAGGTGGGCAATGGTCTCGCGCGGCACCGGTTTGGGTAAAAACTGGCGTATCGACTGGCGGCTGACGATGGCTTCATCCACCGCATTGCGTGCATCGCCTGCTCGGCGCGGGGTGATATAGGGAAGCACGGGCAGTGCCTGGGTCATCAGAGGGTCTCCAGTACAGAAAGCAGTTCGGGGGGCAGTGGCGCCGGCCGGCGCGTGACGCGGTCGACATACACATGGATGAAATGGCCCCGGGCCGCGCACGATGCACCCTCATCGCCGGGGAACAGGGCCACTTCGTAGCGCACGCTGGACGAGCCGACGTGTGCCACGCGGATGCCCGCGACCACCGGCTCCGGAAAGGCCAGCGGCGCGAAGTAGTTGCATTGGGTTTCGATCACCAGGCCGATCACGCTGCCGGTGTGGATGTCGATGGCGCCGCGTTCAATCAGGAGGCCGTTGACGGCGGTATCGAACCAGCTGTAGTAGACGACGTTGTTGACGTGACCGTAAACATCGTTGTCGGACCATCGGGTGCCGATGTCGCGAAAGGCTTTATAGGCGCTGCGGGCTTCAGCCTGCGGGCGTGTCGGGGAGGTCATGAGAACCTATTTTGCCAGCGTGAACCTGGCCGGACTCAGGGTGGGCTTTTGGATGAATAACTGGGCTGCAGGGAAGTCTGATCGGAAGCGGCTCGCGCCCCAGCAATTCCGGCAAACGATTGGGTGAAGGCACGTTGTCCCGCTGCAGCAATATCCAGTGCCCATACGAGAAAGGCGAAAAGTGCAGGACGTCGCATACATGCGCGCCCAGGCGTGCCGCCCAGTTGGGCAACGGAATTTGCAGCGCGCGGGTGCGGGTGTAGTCGGCGCGAAGCTCACGCAAATACTCCGCGTAGCCGTATCGGCGGGTGCCGCCGAGTTCAACCTCGCGGTGACCAGCCAGGGAGGAAAGAGCCGCAAGCGCAGCAAACGCTTTCCCAAGATCGGTGGCAGCCATCGCCGCAATACCGCCGCGCGCACCGCGCGGAATAAATTGCACCGGCGAGCGCGACAAGCCGCGCAGCCAGCGGGCACCAAAGCCGCCCTCGCCGTCGAGCAAGGACGGCCGCACGATGGCGTAGTCGCTGCCCGACGCCGCGATGGTGTGCTCACCCAGCAGCTTGCTCGACAAAAACCGGCTTTTGGCGCCTGCGTGCAAGCCCAGGGCCGAGGTATGAATCAGCCGAATGCCGGCGCCGGCGCAAGCGACGGCCAGCGCCGCTGGCGCGCGGTGATGCACATGGTCATACGACTCATTCGGCCGCTGGCGAAGGATGCCCACGCAATTGACGACCACGTCCACATCTTTCAGCAGGGTTGTCCACGCATCGGGCTGTAACAGCTGCTCAAAGCGCGCAGCGCGCAAGACAGCAAAAGGATAGGCCTCTTCGTGGCGCGAAGGATGGCGGCTGCCGATCGAAACCTGCGCGCCCGACGCGTGCAGCGCCGCCACGGCATGGCGGCCAATGAAGCCGGTGCCGCCTAACACCAGCACGCGAAGAGCGTGGGCAGCATGGGCTGCGGTATTTTTCTGGGATTCCCCGGAGCGTGGCTGCATATTTTTGTTTGTTATTAGCTTGTTTTACTTCCTGGCCACCTAGGATGGCCCTGGCAATGTAGCAGCAATCCCCGCTGGATCACCCCCGCTACGGATTCCAGCGCTTCCAGTATTCAAGCGCCACCCGGTAGGTGTTCATCTGCACC
>NZ_JBFUGX010000420.1:0-3766 GCF_056402675.1 Polaromonas sp. P3_C2
CAGCGAATGATGGCGATTCTGCTGTTCAGGCGTTTGACCATGAAGGACAGCCCGAAGCAGATCACGAAATAAACCACGGCGGCCAGCAGGTAGGCCTCTTCAGGACGGCCGAAGATCTTGCCGGCGGTGCTGAAGCCCTTGAGCAGGTCGTAGGCGCCGATGGCGTAAACCAGCGAAGTATCCTGGAACAGGATGATGGTCTGGGTCAGCAGGATGGGCACCATGTTGCGGAAAGCCTGCGGCAGGATGATCAGCTTCATGTTCTGCGAATAGGTCATGCCCAGGGCACGGCCCGCATTGACCTGCCCACGCGAGATGGACTGGATGCCCGCACGCATGATTTCGCTGAAGTACGCAGCCTCAAAGGCCACGAAGGTGATGATGGCCGAAATCTCGGCGCGGTAGTTGGCCCCCCAGGCGCCGAAGGTCGTGTAGAACGACGCAGGTACCAGCAGGAAGAACCACAGGATCACCATGACCAGCGGAACGGAACGCATGCCGTTGACGTAGATGGTCGCGGGAACCGTCAGGAATTTTTTGCCCGACAGACGCATCAGCGCAAGCACGGTGCCGAAAATAATGCCGCCTATGGTGGCGATGACGGTCAGCTCGATGCTGAAAATAAAACCCTTGACGACGAACTGGGAAATCATCTCCCAGTTCAGGAAGCTCATGTCGAGTCCAAGCATGTCAGTGCCCTCCGCCCGTTGAGCCGGCTACAACGAAGCCGGGGATCTGGACCTTCTTTTCAACAAAGGCCATGACCCGATTGACCGCGAAGGCAGAGATTGCATAAAGGGCCGTCACCGCCAGGTAGATCTCAATGCCGCGCGAAGTTTCTTCCTGCGCCTGCATGGCGAACATGGTGAGCTCGGCGATCGACACCGCGAAAGCCACGGAGGAATTTTTCAAGAGGTTCATCGACTCGCTGGTGAGCGGCGGAATGATGATGCGAAAGGCCATGGGCAGGATCACGTAGCGGTACGTCTGCACGGTGGTAAAGCCCATGGCCATGCCGGCATAGCGCTGGCCGCGCGGCAAGGCCTGCACGCCGGCCCTGACCTGCTCGGCAATACGCGCCGAGGTGAAAAATCCGAGAGCGAACACCACCAGGATGAAGCTGGGCAGCTCCTTCATGGCGGGGAAAATTTTGGGAACCACAAAGTACCAGATGAAAATCTGGACCAGCAAGGGAACGTTGCGAAACAGCTCGACCCAGGCATTGGCAAAGCGGACAAGCCACGGGCTGTTGGGCAAGGTGCGCAGCGTGCCGACCAGTGCGCCAAACAGCATGGCGATCACCCAGGATGCACCGGCGACGGACAGCGTCCAGCCCCATGCGTCAAACATCCATTGCAAGTAGGTTCGGCCACTACCGTCGTCATTTAGAAATACCTGCCAATCCCAAGTCATCACGGCTCCAGCAAAGGGTTGTTGTGTTGTTTTTCCATGCCACGGTAAACGAGAAACCCCGCCAGAGCATGATGTCAGGCGGGGTTCTTCAATTTACCTGACCCGAATTACTTCTGGGCGTACTCTTCCATGGGCTTGTCGTTCGGATTGTCCCAGGCTGCCTTGGTGCTGGCGCTCAGTGCCAGGCCCACCTTGGTGTTCTTCGGAGGAATCGGCGACAGGAACCATTTGGTCCACAGCTTGTTCATCTCGCCCGACTTGATCATGCCCTTGACCGTGTCGTCGGCCRGGCGCTTGAGCAGCGGGTCATCCTTGCGGATCATGATGGCGATGGGCTCGACGCTCAACACTTCACCAACGATCTTGAAGTCCGAAGGCTTCTTGGCGGTGGCGATGTTGCCGGCCAGGATGGAACCGTCCATGACGAACGCATCGGCGCGGCCCGATTCGAGCAGCAGGAAGCTGTCGGAGTGGTCCTTGCCGAAGATTTCCTTGAACTCGACGCCGGTGGCGCGCTTGTTCTTGCGCAGCGTCTGCACGGAAGTGGTACCCGTGGTGGTGGCCACGGTCTTGCCGCTGAGCTGGGCAACGGAGGTGATGCCGGAGGTGGCTTTCACCGCGATGCGGACTTCTTCGACGAAGGTGGTCACGACGAAGGCCACGTCTTTTTGACGGGTCGCGTTGTTGGTGGTGGAGCCGCACTCGATGTCGACTGTGCCGTTTTGCACGAGGGGAATGCGGTTTTGCGAGGTCACGGGCTGGTATTTGACTTCCAGCTTGCGCTCGGCGGCTTTTTCGAGGCCGGCCAGGATGCGCTGGCAGATTTCGACGTGGTAGCCGGTGTATTTGCCGTCACCGAGGGTATAGGACAGTGCACCGGAGGAGTCACGCACGCCCATGGTCACAACGCCTGAAGCCTTGACTTTGGAAAGGGTGTCGGCAAACGCACCGCCGGTGGCGAGCAATGCAACAGACAGAGCGACTAGCTTGAGTTTCATGGAATCTCCTGTAATGAATGAAACGATTAGCGAACTATTCTAGAGAGTTGGTTCCCGGGACATGCCTAGGTTTACCCGGCCTCTAAAAATGGAGGAACGCGGACGGCGTGAAAGGGTTGATGGTTTTGCAAACCCGCAGCATTGACAGCAATTTCTGGGGTTTTCCAAAATGGTGCGCGCATTAAAAGTCCGGAACTATACGGCAGATGTAAGCAGTCTTTGTGCCAGCAGACCGTCAGGCCGCCTGCACACGCGGCCGTACAGGCTGGGCGATCACCCGAATGGCGCGGTGCCTGGCGCAGACCGATGCCGCACAAAGGGCGGTAAGGAAGGCAACGCAGACAGCAAATGAATCAACAAGCACGGGCAAGCACCAAAATTTGAACGTCACGAACTGTAAATTTGGAGGTGTCAAAACACCAATGCTGTTTCGACGATCTTCCATGCATTTTTCTTATAACCACCTAGGGTTACTACTAGTCGTCAGTCTGATGCCAGCATTTGCCCCCAAGGCCACCAGCCCGCTTCGGCAAAGGCCGGTCGGCTAGCGCGATGCCTGTGTCCCCGCGCTACGGCCACCCACCTTTTCCTTGCCGCCGGTTTGTGCCTGCAGGTAAGTCCACAAGGCCTGGGCGTGGGTTTTGGCAGACTCCTTGGAGGTGGGCCGCTCACGGTACACGCGCACGTCCATGGTCATTTCCAGGTTGCCACCAGCGCTGACCAGTTTTTTGGCCCGTAATTCCTTCTTGACGGCGCTGAGCGGCAAAAACGCGATGCCGTGGCCTTCCAGGGCCATGGCCTTGAGGCCCTCGGCCATGTCGGTTTCGTACACCCGGTCCAGGTGGATGGCCGTGCTGGACTGCTTGAGGATCATGTCGACCATGCGGCCCAGGTAGGCGCCCGGCGCATAGCCCAGATAAGGCAAGGGCTGGCCGGCGCGGCCCGGCAGGCTGAACTCGGGCTCGCCCGCGGAATTGGCCCTGACAAAAGGTGCCAGCACTTCCTGGCCCAGCGACACCATTTCATAGCGGTCCGGATCCAGCTGGAAGGGCTGGGAGTCGTGGTGATAGGCGATCAGCAGGTCGCAACTGCCCTCGACAAGGCGCAGTACCGCATCGTGCACGTTCAGGGCAATCAGCCGGCTCTTGATGGGGCCGAACTTCTCGCGCAGGCTGCTGACCCAGGCGGGAAAGAAGGTGAAAGCCAATGTGTGCGGCACCGCAAACTCGATGACATCCTGCCCGGCCGAGGTGTGGCCGCGCAGCATGGCGCGGGTCGACTGCAAGCCCTGCAGCATCTCCAGCGACTGGCTGTACAGGGTTTCTCCGGCCGGCGTCAGCCGCGTGGGATAGGAG
>NZ_JBFUGX010000421.1:0-3743 GCF_056402675.1 Polaromonas sp. P3_C2
ATGACAGCACCAGGAATTGCGACGGTACCAGGCCTGGGGCGGGCCGCTCGCGCAGCGCGCGCAGGCGCAGCAGCGACTCCTGCCGCAACTCGGCCAGCAGGGCTGCAGCAGTCTTGGCAGCGGCATCCGGAACGTCGCCGGGCGTGCGGACAGGGCGTGTAAAGCCGGCCAGCAAGTCGCCGTAAACCAGTTGGGCCAGCTGGAAGTTGGGGTGGTCCTTCACGAGGCCTTCGGCCTTGCGCAGGGCTTCGCGCGAATTCGCCTGGCCGATCAGTTTGTAGATTTCAATCAGCCGGGCTTCCGCTTCGCCGCCGCGCGCCTCATGCGGGGCGGGGGCTTTTGCCGGGGCGGGCCGCTTGGTTGTGTGCGCGCGGGTTTCGGCCCGCGCAGGCGAAAAGGCCAGCGCCAGGCACGGTGCGATGAAGAGAAGCGTTGCGGCCGCTTTTTTCATGCGGGCTTCCACGAAAGTTTGCCGGCCAACACAGACGGACAGGAACAGGCTGAACAATGCACTTGGGTCAGGCCGGCCGCCAGCGATCAGCCGCCTGTGGATTCCTTGACGATGACCCAGCGATCACCGGCCTTGGCCATCTCCAGCGTCTTGCGGCTGGAAATATTGATGGAGTCGGCGCTGTAGTCCTGCTTGAACCTGGCCGTGGCCTTGGCGCCCTGTACGGCGATGGCCAGGTCGGAGAGCTTGACGCTGATGCGCGACTTGCCGACGATGCGCGCGCGGCGGTCTTCTTCCCAGGCCTTGCGTGCCTGCTTGCCGGGCGGCGCAAAGTTCTGGCCGTAGCTGCTGAGGTAGCCGTTCATGTCCTTGTCGGACCAGGCCTGGGCCCAGCTGCGCACGGCTGCTTCGACTTCTTTTTCGGTGCCTGCGACGGCAGCCGGTGCTACGGGTGTTGCCGGCGGCGCGGCAGGAGCAGGCGCTGCGGCCACCGGGGCTGCCGGCGCTGGCTTGGCAGCCGCTGCGGGAGCCGCAGGGGCCGTTGTGGCCGGGCCAGACGTCGGTGCGCCGGCAGCCGGCTTCGTCGGGCTTTTTGATTCGGCGGAGAACAGGGTGCGGATCAATGCCAGCTTGGGCGGAACGGCAGCGTTGCCGCCGTCGAGTTGCAGGGCCTTGCTATAGGCCTGGCTGGCGAGCCTGGCGTAGACGTCGCCCAGGTTTTCATGTGCGGTGGCGTAGCTGGGGTTGGTCCGGATCGCCATTTCAAGCGCCGCCCGGGCCTTGTCGAACTGGCTCTGGCCGGCATACAGCACGGCCATGTTGTTGTAGGGCTCAGGCAGCTCGGGGTAGTCTTCGGTGATTTTGGTGAAAGTTGCGATGGCCTCGTTTGTCTTGCCGGTCTCGGTCTGGATCACGCCCTTGAAGAAACGCATTTGCGGGTCGCGCGGCTTGCCGGCGAGGTACTGGTCAACCTTGGCCTGCGCCTCGGCATACTGGCCGGCACGCATCAGGCGGCTGACGTCGGCGTAGTCGTCGGCATGGGCCACGGACACCGACAGGGTGACCGCCACGGCCAGCATGCGCAGGGAGGCGGACAGCGGATTGCGTGTAAGGAAGTTTGGCGTGGGCATGGCACTCTCGCGATTTGTTTTAAAGCCCCCGGTGCTGTTTTGGCAGCCGTTGGGCGGAAAGTCAACATAAACAGCCAGGCTTTTCAGGGCGCCCCGGGAGCCGCTGAACGTTGTCGGACGGGCTGGATATACTGGGCGATTGTAACTGAGGGGGGTATAGTTCATGGCCCCCAGAATTCCGTACTTTCCGTTTTTATCGCACGTTTTCGCGTGTACGCCGAATGGCCCTTGCCCGCCTGCGGCGTCCGTGAGATAAAGCTTCTTTCCTTTGCCTGACCACCGGCTGCTTCCGGCCGATGCCAGGCCCCCGCAGCATAATTTTCATGAGCCTTCGCATTTACAACACGCTGTCGCGTGCCGTGGAAGAATTTTCCCCGCTTGATCCCGGCCATGTGCGCATGTATGTGTGCGGAATGACGATTTACGACCTCTGCCACATCGGCCATGCGCGCATGATGATGGCGTTCGACGTGGTGCAACGCTGGCTCAAGGCAAGCGGCCTGAAGGTTACGTATGTGCGCAACATCACCGACATCGACGACAAGATCATCAGGCGGGCGGTTGAGCGCGGCATCACCATCCGCCAGCTGACCGACGAGATGATCGCGGCCATGCACCAGGATATCGGCGCGCTGGGCATAGAGCCTCCATCGCTGGAACCCCGTGCGACTGAGTACGTGCCGCAGATGCTGGGCATGATTGCCACGCTGGAGGAAAAAGGCCTGGCCTACAAGGGCTCCACCGGTGACATGAATTACGCGGTGCGCAAGTTTCCCGGCTACGGCAAGCTCTCGGGCAAGTCGCTCGACGAGCTGCGCGCCGGCGAGCGCGTGGCTGTGCTCGATGGCAAGGAAGACCCGCTCGACTTTGTGCTGTGGAAAAGCGCCAAGCCCACCGAACCCGACGACGCCAGGTGGGACAGCGCCTATGGCCCCGGCCGTCCAGGCTGGCATATCGAGTGCTCGGCCATGTGCCGCGGCACGCTGGGCGAGACCTTCGACATTCACGGCGGCGGCGCGGACCTGCAGTTCCCGCACCACGAAAATGAAATCGCCCAGAGCGAGGCGGCCAACGGGAAGCCGCTGGCCCGCTTCTGGGTGCACAACTGTTTTGTGCGCGTCGACAACGAGAAGATGTCCAAGTCGCTGGGCAACTTCTTCACCATCCGCGAAGTGCTCGCCAAATACGATGCCGAAACCGTGCGGTTTTTCATCGTTCGCGCCCACTACCGCAGCGCCTTGAATTACAGCGACGCCCACCTGGACGATGCACGCAACTCGCTCAAGCGGCTTTACACGTCGCTGGACCTCGTCAAGCCCGCCGCGCTGCCGACCGACTGGGCCCACCCGTTTGCGCAGCGCTTCAAGTCGGCCATGGACGAAGACTTCGGAACGCCGGAGGCCGTGGCTGTGCTGTTCGAGCTGGCCGGTGAAGTCAACCGGACAGGCTCTGCCGAACTCGCAGGGCTGTTGAAAAACCTGGGCGGCTGCCTGGGCCTGCTGCAAGGTTCGCCCGGAGCCTACCTCCAGGCCGGCGCCGGCCTGGACGACGCCAGCATCCAGCTGCTGATCGCGCAGCGCGCAGCCGCCAAGCTGGCAAAAGACTTCGCCGAAGCCGACCGTATCCGCAAGGACCTGCTGGCCAAAGGCATTGTTTTGAAGGATTCGCCCAGCGGCACCACCTGGGAGGTGCAATCGTGAGGTTCTGGACGGCTCTTTCACCCTGTTTTTCAAGCCATTCAGGCCCGCAGCCCAATATGGACGTGCGCAAGCAGCTATGAAAAAGATAGTGAAAAGCGGCCCGGCCAGCGCTGAGCTGGCCGACGTTCCCGAGCCGGCCACCACGGTGCCCGAGTATTGGGCCGATGCCTGCAAACACCTGGTCAAAAAAGACCGCGTGATGAAGCGGCTGATTCCCCTGTTCGGCGACGCCTGCCTGCAAACGCGCGGCGATGCCTTTGGTACTCTGGCGCGCAGCATCGTGGGCTAGCAAATTTCGGTCAACGCGGCGCAAAGTGTCTGGGCCAAATTTTCGGCGCTACCCAAACAAGTGACGCCTGCCAACGTGCTGCGCCACAAAGTTGACGACATGCGCGCAGCAGGGCTGAGCGCCCGCAAGGTCGAATACCTGGTGGACCTGGCGATCCACTTTGATGCCGGCAC
>NZ_JBFUGX010000422.1:0-3742 GCF_056402675.1 Polaromonas sp. P3_C2
CAGAAGTACCCTGTCTTTTGCCTGTCGCTCACAACCCTTCTAGGCAGGGAATTTAATAAGTCTTATACGGCAAAAATTTCCCCGACAACACCACATTCACCCGATCACCCTTGGGATCCGGCTGCCGCACGATGTCCATACTGAAGTCAATCGCGCTCATGATGCCGTCGCCGAATTCTTCGTGGATCAGTTCCTTGATCGTGGTGCCATAGACGCTCACGATTTCGTACCAGCGGTAGATGAGGGGGTCTGTGGGTACGGGCGTTGGCAGTGAGCCTTTGTAGGGCACGACTTGCAGCCACTTCTGCTCTTCGGCGGTCAAACCAAAAATCTTGCCGATGACTTTGGCTTGTTTGGCGTCAAAGGTCATCTGGCCCAGGCAGCCGGCGGTAACCCATTCCTTGCTGAGGCCGACCTTCTTCGCGACGGACTCCCAGGTGATGCCTTTGCTGACTTTGACGGTGATGATTTTTTCGGTGATGTCGTTGCGGTTCATAGTTTGCTCCTGTATGTGAGATGGGTGAAGTGAAAAGCGGGAATGGTCAATGCGCCTTGGCGCGGGTGACGAGGAAATCGACGATGTGGTTGCGCAGGTCGTAGTAACCGGGCAGGTGGTGCAGGCCGGCGCGGGTGCGTTCCCGGGGCAATGGGTTGATGACTTCTTCGGCGATGCGGCCGGGTGCGTAGACGCCGTCGTTGTCGGTGCCGTTACTCATCAAGAGGATGCGGTCGGCGAGCAGGATGGCTTCGTCCACGTCGTGGGTGATCATGAAAACCGTTTGCTGTGTCTCGCGCACGATGGCCATGAGTTCGTCCTGGATGGTGCCGCGTGTGAGTGCATCTAGTGCACCAAAGGGCTCGTCGAGCAGCAGCATCTTGGGCTGGATGGCAAAGGCGCGTGCGATGCCTACGCGTTGCTTCATGCCGCCTGAGAGCTGCGACGGTTTTTTGTCGATGGCGGGTGTCAGGCCCACCATGGCGACGAACTTTTCCACATGCGCATTGACTTGCGCCGAAGTCCAGTCGGCCCAGCGTGACACCACCGCAAACGCGATGTTCTTGCGCACGGTGAGCCACGGCATGAGCGCATGGCTCTGGAACACCACGCCGCGCTCCAGGCTGGGGCCGCCGATCTCGCGGTTTTCCATGAAGATGTGGCCGGCGGTGGCGCTGTCCAGCCCGGCCAGCACATTGAGGATGGTGGTCTTGCCGCAGCCCGAGTGGCCGATGATGCAGACGAACTCACCCTTGCTGATGGTGAAGGACACGTCGGCAAACACCGGCCGGGCGGGCGTAAAGGCTTTGCTCAGGCCTTCGATCTTGAGGAATCCCTGCTGCATGTTGTGTTCTTTCATTGGCGTGGCGACAGGGGCGCGCGCAATAGGCTCACTCCACATAAGTGACGACCTTCTGTAGTTGAGCGAAGGCCAGGTCCAGCAGCATGCCGACGATGCCGATGACCAGGATGGCGAAGATCACGTTGGTGAGTGAGAGGTTGTTCCACTCGTTCCAGACGAAGTAGCCAATGCCGGTGCCACCCACCAGCATCTCGGCCGCCACAATCACCAGCCAGGCAATGCCCATGGAGATGCGCATGCCGGTCAGGATGGTGGGCGCCGCCGCCGGCAGGATCACCTGAAAGGCCTTGCGCAGGGGGCCGACTTCGAGCGTGCTGGCCACGTTGAGCCATTCGCGCTTGACCGAGGCCACGCCAAAGGCGGTGTTGATCAGCATGGGCCAGACCGAGCAGATAAAGATCACAAAGATGCCCGAGATCGATGAGTCCTTGATGGTATAGAGCGCCAGCGGCATCCACGCCAGCGGCGAGATGGGCTTGAGCACCTGGATGAAGGGGTCAAACGCGCGGCGCAGCAGTGGCGACATGCCGATCACAAAACCCAGGGGTACGGCCACCGCGCAGGCCAGCAAAAAGCCCAGGCCCACACGCGCCAGCGAATGGCCGAGCTGGATCAGGATGCCCTTGTCGTTGGGGCCGTTGTCATACAGCGGGTTGGACACCTGCTTCCAGATGGCTGTGCCCATCTGGCCCAGCGTGGGGAAACCGGTGGTCTTGGTGTTGCCAGGGTCCTTGCCCATCATCTTCTGGTATTCGATCTGCTCGGCGCTCAGGCCCGCCGTGCTGGCTGCCGGCGTACCGGATGCGGGCAGCGTGGCCACGTACCAGATGCCCAGGAAGGCGAAAAAGATAAGCAGCGAGACCAGGCCCGCCTTGAGGTTCAGGGATTTCATGAAAGCTTGTTGATGCTGAAGCTCTTGACGTAGTCGTCTGGTTTTGCAGGGTCAAACTCCTTGCCCATCACCTTGAACTTCTTGTAAGCGCCTTCGGGCGGCTTGAAGCCGGCCAGCGCCATCTGCTTCTTGGCGTCGGTGAGCATGAAGACCTTTTCGGCGATCTGTTTGTAGTTAACCTCGCCCTTCACATAACCCCAGCGCTTCATCTGCGTGAGCATCCACACCGCCATGCTCTGCCACGGCACCGGGTCGAAGTTGGCGCGGTCCGGCACGTTGCGGATATTTCCCAGGCCGTCGGCGAACTTGCCTGTGAGAACCTGCTGCAGCACGGCCTCGGGCTGGTTGAGGTATTGCGTAGGCGCGATCACCTTGGCGATCAGGTCGCGGTCTTTCGGCTGGCTGGCCATGAAGGATGCGCCCAGCACGGCGCGGTAGAGCGCGGCAAAGGTGTTGGGGTTCTTCTGGATGAACTCGTCGCTGACGCCAAAAGCGCAGCAAGGGTGGCCGTCCCAGATTTCCTTGGAGAGGATGTGGATGAAACCGACCTCGTCGTACACCGCGCGCTGGTTGAAAGGATCAGGGCCGAGGAAACCGTCGATATTGCCGGCGCGCAGGTTGGCCACCATCTCGGGTGGTGGCACAACCCGCAGCTGCACGTCGGTGTCGGGGTTCAGGCCGTTCTCGGCCAGGTAGTAGCGCAGCAAAAAGTTATGCATGCTGTACTCGAACGGAATCGCGAACTTGAACCCTTTCCAGTTCTTCGGATCGCGGTTGTTCTTGTGCTTCACATGCAGCGTGATGGCCTGGCCATTGGTGTTCTGGATGCTGGCCACATTCATGTTTACCTGGTTGGAACCGAGACCCATGGTCATTGCAAGCGGCATGGGTGACAGGAAGTGGGAGGCGTCATGCTCCTTGTTGATCATCTTGTCGCGTATCAGCGCCCAGCCGGCGGTTTTGTTGAGCTGGACGTTCAGGCCTTCTTTTTTGTAAAAGCCCAGCGGGTCGGCCATGATGAGCGGGCTGGCGCAGGTGATGGCGATGAAGCCGATCTTCAGATCCTTCTTTTCCAGGGGCACGCGGTCTTGCGCCATGGCCTCCAGCGCACCGAGCGGTAGCACCGAGGCAATCGCAGCGCGCGCCGTGTTGGCGCCCACCGCACGCAGGAAGTTGCGGCGCACGCTGTCAACCGGGAACAGCGCCTTCACCAGGCTGGCTTCCATAAAGCTGTGTGAGAGCGCTTGCGGGCTGGCGGCAGACGCGTCGGCGGCATGGTGATCGGCCGCGCTGTGGTCCCTGCCGCAGCTGCATTTGAGCATCAGGGGCTGGTCGGCGTCGTAGGGAGAAAAGAGGTCAGACATGGCGCGCACCTTTCTTTGGAAGATGCGCCTGACTTGCAAGCAGCGGGCCAATTTGGGCCAATTGGGGCGAAAGCGCGGCAGCTGCCGCATTTCGCTGTGGATGCCATGACAGGGTGTAGGGCATCCAC
>NZ_JBFUGX010000423.1:0-3734 GCF_056402675.1 Polaromonas sp. P3_C2
GGGTAGGGGGGACGGGCTCCACCTTGGGGGCGGGCGGGTCCACGAATTGCGTGAGGATTTCTGCAGGAATCACGATTTCGGCGGCGCGCATCAACAAGCCGCTTTGCAGCGCCCAGATGAACCCCACGTGCAGGCCCACTACCACGAGCGCGATAACAGCATTGCGGCTGAGGGGCTGGCGCGGCGGGGCGGGGCGTGGTGCGGTGGAGAAAGTGGCGTTCATCGAGAGGGAGATAGGTGGGCGAATGGCCACATGAGGCGCGGTTTCGGTCAAAAGGGCAACCAGGAAACTAGCGGCGGAAGATCCACCACGCGGAACCTATCACCAGCACAAGGCTGACAGGAAGGGCCGAAATCAGTATTGGGGAGAAGGTTGCAAGGTGTTCCATGGGCTGCCTTCCAGCGTGTGGGCGGCGAGCTTGATGTTGGCCGTCGGGCAGCTGGCGCTGCACTGCGCCACCACGTCGCGGGCGCAGCCTTCACACTGGCCGCACTGGGTGGCCACGCCGAGTTCGAACTGGATCTCGTCAAAGCCCAAGCCTGCTCGGGCATGGCGGGCAATTTCGCGGTCGGAGATTCGGCGGCAGACGCAAACGATCATGGATGGGCTTGGCTGGTGATTGATTCAATCGGTGCGTTGATTATAAATGCGAATCTATCGCATTTGCAATCATGAGATGCGGATTTCAGGAAGTGCGAGCTATTTGCAGAGGATTTTTGGCCTTGTTTTCGAAGCCAAATTCAGCAGTAAGCCTTTCTGGGCGGGCGCAAGCAGCTATGAATTAGATAGCGAAAAGGCTGTTTCTGGGGGTGAGCGAGGCACCATCGGGGTGATGGGTTGCTAAAACCCTTCACGATGCAGGACAAACGCGCTCCAACCGCCTAAACCTCAGCCCACATCCGCAGCAGGTTGTGATAGCAGCCTGTAAGCCGTACCACCTCGGCACCTTCGGCCGCACCTGGGGTTGAGCGTTCCAGGTCCTTTTGGCGCAGCGAGGTAATGGCCATATCCATTTCATACAAAAGCCGGCGCTGGGCATCGGAACGCACCATGCTTTCGATCCAGAAGAAGCAGGCCAGCCGTTCACCGCGCGTGACAGGCTCCACGCGGTGCACCGATGTGCCCGGGTACATGACCAGGTCGCCCGCCTCGAACTTGATGCGTTGCTCGCCGTAGGTGTCTTGCACGACCAGTTCGCCGCCGTCATAGCTGGCCGGATCGCTCAGGAACAGTGTGCAGGAAATATCGGTGCGCACGTGCCGTGCTGTGGCGGCATGCGTGCGTACCGCGTTGTCAATGTGGTTGCCGAAGTTGTTGGCGTCGCCGCCGTAGCGGTTAAAGAGGGGCGGATAGACCGATTTGGGCAGCGCCCCGGTCACGAACATCGGATTACGGGCCAGCGCCACCGACACGATGTGGCGCGCCTGCTGGGCGGCGGGCAGCTCTTCTGGCAGCTGCAGGTTGTTCTTGACGGTGCCGCTCTGGCTGCCGGCGGTGATGCGGCCGTCGGCCCAATCGGCGCCCAGGATCAGCTGGCGGACCTGCGCGAGTTCGTCCGGCTTGAGGGCTTGTTGAATGCGAAGCAGCATGGTGGGGCTTCCCGAAAGGCGACTGAAAAAAAATGGGCACCCGGAGTATCCCCCAGGTGCCCAACCTTGAAAACGTTCTTTTGAATCAGAACTTGCTGGTGAGCGTTACGCGCACGCTGCGTGCGTCGCCGGGCGCCACAAAGCCGCGGTACAACGTGTTGTAGTACACCTTGTCAAACAGGTTGTCGATGTTCAGCTTGACGGTGTTTTTTTCATTGATGCGGTATTCCACCAGCGCGTCGGCCTTCACGTAGCCCGGCACCCGGTTGGTGGCCGTGACGGCATTGGCCGGCTTGTTGGTGCTGACGGCGGTGAAGCCGCCGCCGATACGCCACTTGTCGCCGATGCGGTAGGTGGTGAACAGGTTGGCCTGGCGGCTTGGGCTCAGCCCCGGGTTTTGTCCGATCTCGGCGGTGGCGCCGGTCTTGTCGATTCTCGCCGTCAGGAAACCGATGCCTGCAAAGACATCCCACTGGGGCGTGATGCGGCCGGCGACCTCAAATTCCAGCGCATCGGTGTGCCGCTTGCCGGACAACAGGTAAGAGTTGGTGCTCGTGTCGATGTCGGTGTTGCGCTCGTTGTACTTCTCTGTGCGGGCCAGGGCTGCGCGCAGTGACAGGTCACCGCCGTAGAGCTCCCACTTGGCGCCAATTTCCATGTTGCGGCTGCTCTCGGGCGGCGTGTTGGCAGAGTTCGGGTCGAACTGATACAGGTCGCCGGAGGTATTGAACGACGTGCCATAGGCGGCGTAGTAGCTGACCTCATCGGTCGGCTGATATATCACGCCCAGCCGTTTGCTCAGCAGGCTGTCGGATCTGGCGAGCGTCCCGTTGTTGGGTGGTATGCCGGTGGGCCGTTGGTAGTCGGCCTTGAAGTTGTCCACGCGCAGGCCGGCAACCAGTTTCCAGTACTGCGTGAGGTCAATCGTGTCCTGCATGTACAGGCCCAGCGTAGTGGCCTTGAATGCCGTTTCCAGCCTCTGCGTGTAATTGCCCCCGATGCCGGTGCTGATGGGATTGCCCACAGTGGTGGTCGGCTTGGCCCCCGTCAGGAGGGGGTAGCTGAGGCGGTCAGAATTTTCCACGGCGTACTCGGCGCCGATCAGCAGGCTGTTCTTGCGGCCAAACCACTGAGTGGTCGTGAGGTAGTCGGTTTGCAGGAATGTGTGGTGTTCGTTGCCCGCCTTGGCATTGCCGGCGCTGGTGGCGCCGCGGCTCACCACCGTGTTGGCGTTCAGGTTGGCCAGGGTTGTGCCGGCGGCAAAGCTGGCCTGCGTGGCGCGWAGCGTGCGTGAGTAGTAGCCGTCGCGCACCGTGGTTTTCAGGCTGCTGCCGTCGGTCCATCGGTGGGTATGGCTCAGTGTGACAGCGTCGGCCTTGTCGTTCTGGAAGTCGGTGTTGAGGCCATACCAATATTTGTCGGTGCCTGGTGCAGGGCGGCTGTTAAACCACGCAAAGCCCCAGTCGGGCTTGTCGTTGTAGTGCAGGTGGTAGTAGCTGATTTCAAATTCGTTCGCTGTGCCGATGCCGAAGCGGTAGTCCAGGGCCAGGCCGCGGCGATGGGTGGAGGCGCTGGCATTTTCGCCGCGGCCATCGCCATCGGTGGCCATGGCGTTGATGCGCAAAGCTGCGTCGTCGTCGAGTTTGAAATTGAAGTCGCCCTGGTAGCGCTGATAGCCTTTGGTGCCGACGGTGGCGTTCACTTCGTGCTCGGTGATCAGGCGGGCTTGCTTGCTGACCTGGTTGATCACGCCGCCGGTGGAACCGCGGCCAAACAGCATGGAGGCCGCGCCGCGAAGCACTTCCACGCGCTCGGTGTTGAAGTTGTCGCGGTTGTACTGCGCAATGTCGCGCATGCCGTCGGTGTAGATGTCGCCCGCCGCGCTGAAGCCGCGAATGCGGATGTTGTCGCCGACCCGGCYGCCTTCGCCGGCTTCAAAGGTGATGCCGACGACGTTTTCGAGTGCGCTCTTGAAGCTGTCCTTGCCCTGGTCATGCATCAGCTTTTCGTTGACGACCGTCAGCGACTGGGGAACGTCCTTGGCCGGCACGGGCATCTTGCCGACACTGGTAATGCCGCTCTGGTAGGTCTGGCTGGCGCGATCGCGTGTGCCTGTCACCGTGACGGGGGCCAGGCTTCTGCCT
>NZ_JBFUGX010000424.1:0-3734 GCF_056402675.1 Polaromonas sp. P3_C2
ACATCGCAGCGACCAATCCCTGCGGCGAGCAACCGCTTCCACCCTATGGCTGTTGCGACCTCGGGCCCATCATCCTCACGCGTTTTGTGCGCCACCCCTTTGGCTTCAACGGCGTGCCGGCCTTTGATTTCGAAGCCTTCTCGAAATCAGTGGCGACCCAGGTGCGTGCGCTCGATAACGTGCTGGACGTCACCTTCTGGCCCCTGCCGCAACAACAGGCCGAGTCCGCCGCCAAGCGCCGTATTGGCGTCGGTTTCACCGGGCTGGGCAATGCACTGGCCATGCTATGCCTGCGCTACGACGCGCCCGAGGGACGCGAGATGGCCGCGCGCATTGCCGTGAGCATGCGCGATGCTGCCTACGCGGCTTCGGTGGCACTCGCGAAGGAAAAGGGCGCGTTCCCGAAGTTCGATGTCGAGGGCTACCTTGCTGCAGGGACCTTTGCCAGCCGGCTGCCTGCCGCCTTGCAGCAGGCCATCCGCGCGAACGGCATCCGCAACAGTCACCTGCTCTCAATTGCACCCACCGGTACGGTCAGCCTGGCCTTTGCCGACAATGCATCGAACGGCATCGAGCCGCCGTTTTCCTGGATGTACCGGCGCAAGAAACGTGAGTCTGACGGCAGCACCACCGAGTACGCCGTGGAAGACCATGCATGGCGCCTGTACCGCGAACTTGGCGGTGACGTGGACAAGTTGCCTGGTTACTTTGTCTCGGCGCTGGAGATGTCGGCAGACAGCCACATTGGCATGATGGAAGCGGTGCAGCCGTTTGTGGACACGGCGATCTCCAAAACCGTCAATGTGCCGGCGGACTACGCCTACGAAGACTTCAAGGGCCTGTACCAGCAGGCCTGGCGCGCAAAACTCAAGGGCCTGGCCACCTACCGGCCCAACGCCATTCTCGGTTCGGTTCTGGAAACCCATGCGGACCCCGCGGCCATGCCGGCCGCCGCGCCCGCTGTGGACCCAATGCGCACGGTGATCGAGAGCCGGCCCAAGGGCGCGTTGTCGGCGGTGGCGGAAAAAGTGGATTACTGGACCCAGGAAGGGCGCAAGACGCTCTATATCGTGGTGTCCTTTTTGCCTGTGCCGGCCGCCATGGGGGATGGCACGGTCGAGCGTGCGATCRAATTTTTCATGCCCGTGGGACAAAGCGGCGAGTCGCAGCAGTGGATCACCTCCAGCATGCGCATGCTTTCGCTGGCCGCGCGCGGTGGTTTTCTTGAGCGTGCGCTCAGCGACATGCGCAAGGTGGCCTGGGACCGCGGCCCGGTGCGGCTGGGAACCTACGAAAAGGCCGACGGCACGCGTGTTCCGTTATGGCACGACTCTGAAGTGGCGGCCATTGCTTATGCGGTGCAGAACATCATCGCGCGGCGGGCCGGGCAGCATGCTGCCGGGGCAACACCCGTGGTGGAGCCGCAGGTTGACATGGCGCTTGCCCCGCCGGTGATGGCGGGCAAGAAGTGCGGCGAATGCGGTGCCCATGCCGTGATCCGCAAGGATGGGTGCGACTATTGCACCCAGTGCGGCCATCTGGGAGTGTGTGGGTGAATAAGCGAGCGGATCAGCCTTACGCCGATAAGCGCTCCAGCTGAAAGCGAACTGATGAATCTGCTCGCCTTTCCCGGTCAGCCCTCTGCAGTCGCCGCGGCCGACGTCGACCCGGCGCAGTTGGCTGCAGCCCTCATGCAATCGCGCCAGACCATTTTGCCGAAGCGGCTGGTAGCACCCGGTCCCGATGCGAAGCAGCTCGACATGATCTTGCGAGCCGCTGCCACGGCGCCCGACCATGGCCAGCTTCTGCCTTGGCGCTTTGTGCTGGTGCCGCAGGCGGCACGCGCGCAACTGGCCGCGGTCTTCGGTGCGGCGCTGGTCGAACGCGACCCGCAAGCCACCCCTGAACAGCTTGCGCAGGCGCGCGAAAAAGCGCACCGCGCCCCTTTGCTCATGCTGGTCGTGGTCGATGGCGCGTGTGGTGATGCCGGGATCGACCTGGCTGAACGCCTGGTCTCGGCCGGCTGTGCGGTGCAGAACATGCTGCTCATGGCCACGGCCCTGGGTTATGGTTCGTCACTGACCAGCGGCAAGGCGCTGAAGTCCGGGGGGCTGCGCCGGCTGTTTGGCCTGGCAGGCGGTGAATATGCCCTGTGTTTTGTCAGCATGGGCACCGCCCAGTCGCGCAAGCCCGCCCGCCTGAGGCCGGTGCCTTCTGATTTTGTAAGCAGCCTTTCTGCCGACAGCGCCGCACCGGGATCCGGGCCGGCGGATTCCTTTTAATTCCTGTGACTGGATCAAGCCATGGACATTCTGAGTTTTGACGACCTGCTGCAGGCCGCCCGCGCGCAACCCGAACCGCAGCGCCTGCTGTTTGTATTTACCGGTGTTGAGTTGCCCGAGGACAGCACCCCGGCGCAACGTAAACGTTTTGAGGCCGGCCAGGGCGGCGCGCTGGTCCCGCTGATGTGTGTCGACAAGCGCCCGGAGGACCTGAGTTCGTTTGCCGCCCTGGTGCAGGAGTCCAGCCAGTTCGGCCACAACTGGGGCCTGGTGTTTGCCGCGGYCATGTCGGGCTCAGTGAACCGTGCGCCGACCACCGAAGATGCGGAAGAACCACTGCAGCGCATGGTCGAGTCCATCAAGCAGGGCCAGATCGGGGCGTTTATTCCGTTTGACCCGCAGGGTCAGCCCGTGCAGTTCGGCTGATATGGGCATGGTGCGCCGGGTCACGCGGCCTGCTTCCTTGCCCGGCGTGCATGCACCGGGTGCCGGATTCGAGGCGCCTTTCGACATGCTGGCCGCCTGCCATGAGCGGGTGGAACGCATGCTCGTGCTGCTGGCGCGCCTGCAGCAGCACCTGCTTGAACACGGCCGTGACGAGTCTGCGCGCCAGGCGGCACGTGATGTGATGCGCTACTTCGACCTTGCCGCACCGCTGCATCACCAGGATGAAGAGCGGCATGTGTTCCCGCCATTGCTGGCCGGGCCGGATGCCGGCCTGCGCACCCTGGTGCAGCGCCTTTTACAGGACCACCGGGACATGGATACGGCCTGGCCCCCGGCGCGCAGCGCGCTGCACGAGATCGCTGAGAGTCCGGTGGCTGATGGGGCTGCGCTGACTGCGACCCAGACGGCGGCACTGGACCACTTCGCCGGCCTGTACGAACGGCACCTGGCGGACGAAGACCGTCTTGCCTACCCTGCTGCGCAGGTGGTGCTGACGACGCAAGCCCTACAGGCCATGAGCCAGGACATGATGCAGCGCCGCGGTGTTCGCTCCGGCAACTGATCTCCAGGAGCCTGTCGGACTTGGGAATCGTCGGCTGCAAATCGACCGCAGCGGTCCATTTTTCGCCGTCTTTTTGTCCCATAGCTGGGCTATGGGCCTGCAAACCCTGCAAAAACTGTCCTCGCTGGAGCCGATTTTCGCTTTCGACGCCCCAAGCCCGACAGGCTCCCAGCCATGATTAGAGGCAAAATGGCAGGATGAACGCGCCCGACTCCCCCACCGCCCTGGCTGCCCGCAGCGACGTCTCGGACCTGATGCAGGCCATGGGTTCACAGGCAAAAGTAGCTTCCGCCCTTATGGCACGGGCGCAAGCAGCTATCAAAAACAGAGCGCTTTTGGGTTTGGCCAGCTTGCTGCGCAGCCAGATCGAACCATTGCAAACAGCCAACACCCTGGACCTGGAACGCGCAAAAGCGGCCGGCCTGGCCGGGCCCATGCTGGAC
>NZ_JBFUGX010000425.1:0-3713 GCF_056402675.1 Polaromonas sp. P3_C2
GGCTGGGGGCGTTCCGTTGATGTCAAGGTGGCATGTGCCAAGGCACTGTCGGAGGCGGTCGAGCGTCATGCCTACCGCGAGCTGCCCGCCGGGTTATTGCTCAAAAAAGGCTGTGAGCTTGCCGGCAAGCTCAACCCCACCGAACTGATCCGGTTCTCGGACAAGCAATACCGTGACAAGGCGAGCCTGGGCATTCGGCCCTACAGCGACGACGCCGAGCGCTTCTGGGTTGAAGCAAACTGCCTGGGTAGCGATGAGAAGCTCCTGGTGCCCGCCGACTGTGTTTTTTCAGGGGCGAATCTGCCGCGAGCGTCTGAGTTCGGCATGTTGATGCGGCAAACCTCATCGGGCTGCGCCAGCGACGTATCGCTGGATGTGGCGATTGAGCGCGCGGGCCTCGAAGTGATTGAGCGGGATGCTTTCGTCAGGCATTGGCTTGCACAGCGCCCGGGCCGCCTGGTGGCACCCGATTCACTTCCGGCCGGCATTCAGGCCAAGGCGCGCGGCTGGGAGGCGCGCGGCTGCACCTTGCGCATCGGCGTCTTCGCGGGCGCGTGGGGGCCGGTTATTTTTATCGCGATTGCTTCTGCCGTCCACCAATTTTCCGTGATCGCGGCATCATGCTTCGGCTCTATGGAGGCATCCATCACGCATGCGCTGAGCGAAGCAGAAACCATCGGATTGCTCTCCGTGAAATCCGGCCCGCCCAAGCGGCTGGCGCCGAAGGCGGTGCAGACGCCAACAGACCACGGTCTTCTCTTCAGGCAACCGGCCCACTATTTAAAGACGGCGGCAATCACTGAGGGGGGGGACGTGGTGAGGTTCGCGCAACTGCAGGCAACATGGCCCGCGACCCTGGCGCAAAGGCTGCAGGTCGCGCCACGGCCCCCCAAGGCCGTGTGGGTGGATTTAACCCAGCGAGCGGCTCCCGAATCACTTGATGGTCAGGTCATACGTTCGGTGCGGGTGCTGATTCCGGGCGCTATTCCCATAGGGTTTGGGTATGACGGTTTGCCTTTGGGCATGGACGAGAAAATCGCACCCGGGGGAAAGTTCCCCCATCCTTTCAACTAGCGACAAGTCGCCCCCCGCAATAGACAACGACTGAGGACTCATGGCCTTCCCTACTTTTTTTGACCACTTCCGCGCTGTGCGCGGATGGGCGGCCCAGCATGACGCGAAGGTTGAGATAGACATTCAGACCGTGCAACTGGAAATACGCTGTGCCAACGTGTATTTCCGGTTCTACCCGATCTTTGCAGCGTCTGTCCGCAACAAGCTGGTTCACATCGAAGACCTGATGGAGTCGGTGATTGCATTTGGCGGATGGCGCCCTTACAGGCCTTATTCCACGCCGCTCTCTACCGAAAAGCGGCTGTTCAAGCAGCACCTTGACCAGGCCGGTGTTCGCACGCCCCAAATGTGGCCCCCGGGCCAGCAGCCGACGCAAAGCTACATCCGGAAAAAATCCCGAGGCTCGTTCGGCTACGACATCCAGGGGCCATTTCTGGCAGCCGTCCCGGTGCCGCCCCTTGAGCCAGACAGCTCTGATACCGGCACATTCCATGAACAGTTTGTCGCCGGCAAGATCGTGAAGATCTGGTACTGGGGCCACACACCGTTCTTCGCCGACATGCAAGACTACGCCAAGGTCATCGGCGATGGCGTGTCAACAGCCGGCGCGCTGGCCGAAGCAAAAGTCAGGCAGGACGTCGGTGCCAACATTCTGGCCGACAAGGCAATACTGGTGTCGTGCATGGCCTACCAGGGCTTCTCGCCCACAGATGTCCCGCCTGCCGGGCAAGAGATATGGATTGATTTCCGGTACGGCCGCAGCTTCGCACCACGCCAAGGGGGCGCCAAAGCCGGCAGCGCCTTGGCGGAATTAAAAACCGTGTGTGGCGAACAGATTGCGCAAATGGGTTCACTGATGCGCACTGCCTTGCAGGAAGTCGGGCCGGCACCCCTGGCCTACTCGGTAGATGCCGTGCTCGACGACGAAGGTCAGCTGTGGTGGCTCGAGCTGAATTCCCATCCCATGTTTCCGCATTCGGGCTATGACGTCATGTTGAGTGACATTTTCAATCGCACGGCGGGGGGTGAGTTGTTGCCCGGTTGATGTCGTGCAAACGCTGACAGCAACACGAATGGCCAAGTTCCGGAACCTCTATCGCAACATGGTCCCGGGTCGCCTTGATCTGGCTTGGGCCGCGCACCGGACGCCTGGGATTGACGACACGGCCACGCCGGTACGGCGTATGAGTACTCCAAGGGGCGGACCGGCTTCAATGCAATTTAATACTATGCCCACCGGCGGCTACTTGACGGTCCAGTACTTGAAGACGATGACGCGCCGGTCTGTGGGGCAAATACGGGAGACCGAGCGGCCGACATGCGTCGGGTCACCGATGATCTTCATGATGCGGCCAGGCTTTGGCATGACGGCAGCGGTGATCTCGTTCTGCTCATCGAAAACAAGGGTTTCGCCGGCCCAGGCCACATTCCATTCCCGGTTGCAGTAAACCAGCGCCGTGTTGTGCAGGGGGCGCTTGTCTGCTTCGCCTATATCCTGATGCAACCGACCTTCGGTGCCGAAGGTATTGGCGCTGATCATGCATTCGTACAGTCGTACCGGGTGATCATGGCTGGCCTTGATCAAGTCCCAGCATTGCGTGATTGACTGGAGAGTGTCATCGAGTGCGCGCATATTGGGCTCCACATCATCGATAAACGGCTCGTCCGCGAACGCAACGGGGTAGTACCAATGCATGTCAAGCTCATGCGATTTAAAGCGTTCCCATCGATTCAGGAAATGCATGGGCATCCACGAGACGGCCTCGATCAGGGACGTCATTAATGCTTCAGGCAGTAAATCGTCAATAACTGTGATGTTCGGGTTGTTGGTATGCATAGTCGGGATGAAAGCAGGCATCGAGGAGCTCGTTGAGCGCAGGGCTCACCCGGCACTCTCGATGCGCTGCGGTTGGGCAATGATTTATCGGCTAACGTTGTCGCCGCAGCCACCGGAACTCAGGGGCAAGCCGGCTTTGTGGGGAAGGCGTGCACGATGAACTGCAGTCCAGCGGCCGCTTGCACTGCCGCTGCCGTTGGTGTTGTCGCCAGTCGCTTTTGGACTGGCCTGTTTCTTCTGCGTGGAAGCCGCGTCGGACTGGGGCTTTGCTTTTTCTTGCATGAAATGACTCCTTTAGTCAGGTTGAAAAATCAGGGAAACGGATGCGGGAATTTCGATCCAGAGTGGATACGAGGAACCATTCCCAGAGGCTCTCGTTGATAACCGAACGAGATCGGCAGCAAACCGGGGATGAGGGCCTTAACCACCGAAAGGTGGGTGCGACCTTGGTCGATATGGCTTTTCGTGGGCGTGATGTCGACCGCAAGGGGACGCAGGCCTTGCGCCGTAAAGCGCCTGACCAGCGTAGAAAGTGACGTCTCGCATGAGTTTTCGGRCCACTGAGTCGAGGTGGAGGCGGTGACCGGAAACAGCACCCGGTCGGCACGCCGGTAGTAGCGTTTGAGGCCATAAAGTTCAAAGTGATGCTCGGTGGTCTCGACTTCGTCTGGGGAGCTGATGCCAGGCAGGTGGCCATGGATCCAGGCATACACCCGGGCCTCCACCTCATCGAGCGCGCTGTGGACGGCATCCCCGAAGCTGTCGCTGGCTGCGGTTCCCATGGTGGTGAAGTGTTGGGCGT
>NZ_JBFUGX010000426.1:0-3706 GCF_056402675.1 Polaromonas sp. P3_C2
ACAGATAGCGCCGCGGGCAGATGGACCCTGCGCAAGCCCGTAACGGCCGTTTTGCTGCTGGGAGCAGCAACAGCGCAGGCCGGCCCGGTAGACGGCCAGGTCACTTCGGGCGCGGCCAGCATCTCGCAGAGCGGCTCCGCCACCACCATCAATCAATCCAGCCAGAACGCTTCGCTGACCTGGAAGAGCTTTAACGTAGGCGCGCAGGAAAGCGTCAACTTCGTGCAGCCTTCGGCCAGCGCGATCGCGGTCAACCGCATCATGGACACCCACGGCAGCCAGATCCTGGGCCAGCTCAATGCCAATGGGCAGGTCTTCCTGATCAACCCCAACGGCATCCTGTTTGGCGCCGGCGCCCAGGTCAATGTGGGCGGGCTGGTGGCGTCGACACTGGATGTCAAGGATGCGGACCTGAGCAGCGGAAAGCGCAGCTTCAGCGGCGCAGGCGCAGGCAGTGTGGTCAACCAGGGCCGCATCAATGCTGCCACGGGCG
Organism: Polaromonas sp. P3_C2; assembly: GCF_056402675.1. NCBI lineage: Bacteria > Pseudomonadati > Pseudomonadota > Betaproteobacteria > Burkholderiales > Comamonadaceae > Polaromonas > Polaromonas sp. P3_C2. Next base: position 494 of record NZ_JBFUGX010000426.1, read on the forward strand.
GCTACGTTGCACTGGTCGGCAATACCGTGCGCAACCAGGGCAGCATCAGCGCTCCGCAGGGCAGCGTGGCGCTGGCGGCAGGCAGCGCGGCTACTTTGACCTTCCAGGGCAACCAGCTGCTCAAGATCGAGGTGGACCAGAGCGTTCTCAACAGCCTGGCCGAGAACGGCGGGTTGATTMTGGCTGACGGCGGGCAGGCGCTGATGAGCGCCGGTGCCAAGGATTCCCTGCTGGCCAGCGCAGTCAACAACACCGGGGTGATCCAGGCGCGCACCGTGGAAAACCGCAGCGGCACCATCATCCTGCTGGGCGGCATGGCCGCCGGCACTGCCAACATTGCGGGCACGCTGGACGCTTCGGCGCCCAACGGCGGCAACGGCGGCTTTGTGGAAACCTCGGGCGCGCAGGTGAACATTGCCGACGGCGCCCGGATCACCACGGCGGCCCCCGCGGGCCAAAGCGGCACCTGGCTGATCGATCCTGTGGACTTCACCATCGCCGCTGCAGGCGGGAACATCACGGGTGCGGCCCTGAGTGCCAACCTGGCCTCAGGCAACGTCGTCATCCAGAGCAGCAGCGGGAACACGGGCACGGCGGGCGATGTCAACGTCAACAACGTGGTGAGCTGGAGCGTCAACCAGCTGACGCTCAACGCGCAGAACAACATCAACATCAATGCCAACCTCAACGCATCGGGCACCGGCAAGCTGGCGCTGGAATACGGCCAGKGCAATACCAATGGAATCACCAACTCCTACAACGTCAACAACGGCGCGAAGATCAATTTGCCGGCAGGCAACAATTTCAGCACCAAGCAAGGCAGCAACGGTACCCCCGTCGCCTATACGGTGATCACTGACCTGGGTACCGCAACCAGCACCAGCGGCACAGATTTACAGGGCATGAGCGGCAATCTCAACGGTCGCTACGCACTGGGCGCTGACATCGACGCCTCGCCAACCAGCGCTTGGAACGGCGGCAGTGGATTCGAACCGCTGGGCAACAACCTGGCGCAATTCAGTGGCATCCTGGACGGTTTGGGCCACACCATTTCCGGCCTCACTATCAACCGGCCCACCGCCACCTACGTCGGTCTGCTCGGCTATGTAGGCGCTTCGGGGCGAATCAACAATTTGGGCTTGGCCGGCGGTAGCGTCACGGGCCAAACCAAAGTCGGCGCGTTGGCCGGGTGGAGCTCTGGCAATATCACTAACAGCTACGCCAGCACCTCAGTGACCGGCTCCGGATCCGAGGCTGGTGGGCTGGTGGGGACCAGCCAGGGCGTAATCCGCAACAGCCACGCCAGCGGCGCGGTGATCGGCTCGTTCATTGTGGGCGGGCTGGTTGGCTGGAACCAGGGCCTTATCAGCGACAGCTATGCCACCGGCTCTGTCGGCGCATCGAGTTCGCGGGTTGGCGGGCTGGTGGGCGACATGCTCAACGGCGGAAGCGTCAGCAATAGCTACGCCAGCGGCAACGTCACCAGCACCGGCCAGGATGTCGGCGGGCTCGTGGGGTATTGGGACAGCAATGGTACCGCCAATGTTGTGATCAGCAACAGTTATGCGAGTGGCACGGTGTCCGGCACCACGAATGTCGGCGGCCTGGTGGGCTATAAGTTCAATGCTGGTGGCACCATCAACAACAGCTACGCGACCGGGGCCGTGAGCGGCACCAGCAACCTGGGCGGGCTGGTCGGCTTGTGGGACGCCGGAACGGCGATCAACAACAGTTTCTGGGACACCGTCACAACCGGGCGGGCCACCAGCTCGGGCGGCGGCATGGGCATGACCACAGCCCAGATGCAACAACAGGCCAATTTCAGCTCGGCCACGGCTGCCAACGGCAACGTCAACCCGAACTGGGATTTCACCAGCGTCTGGCGTATTTATGAGGGAAATAGCCGTCCCCTGCTCAAGGCGCTCATGAAGGCCACCACGGTCACGGTCGGCAGCACCAGCAAGACCTACGACAAGCTGTCCTGGAACGGCGGAACCGGCATCAGTTGCTCCAATACGGCTTGCGGCAGCTTGTCGGGAAGCATCAGTTTCGGCGGAACCGCCCAGGGCGCGGTCAATGCCGGAAGCTACACGGTGACGGGTTCCGGCCTGTATTCCAATCAGCAGGGCTACGACATCAGTTACGCCAATGGCACGCTGACAGTCAATCCCGCCAGTTTGGCTGTCACAGGCGTGAGCGCAAACAACAAGGTGTATGACGCCGGCACCACCGCCACCCTCAACGGCACGGCCAGCGTCACAGCCATCGCCGGCGACACGGTGAGCATCGCCGGCACCGGCAGCGGTGCTTTCGCCGACAAGAACGTGGGCAACGGCAAGGCCGTGACCGTCACCGGCTACACGCTGAGCGGCGCAGATGCCGCCAACTATGTCGTCGTGCAGCCCACGGGCCTGACCGCGAACATCACGCCGGCCAGCCTTGCCGTTGGCGGTGTGACGATCCAGGACAAGGTGTACAACGCCAGTGACGCCGCCACCATCAACGGCACGGCCAGCGTTGCAGCTTTCGCCGGTGATACGGTGAACGTGGCCGGCACGGGCATCGGCCGGTTTGCCGACAAGAACGTGGGCAACGGCAAGGTGGTTACCGTGACCGGCTACACGCTGGGCGGCGCCGATGCCGGCAACTACACCGTGGTGCAACCCACAGGTTTCACGGCAAACATCACGCCGGCAAGCCTGGCGGTTACGGGCGTGGGGGCCAACAACAAGGTCTACGACACAACGACCACCGCGACGCTGAGCGGAACAGCAGCGGTGACAGCTTTGGGTGGCGACACGGTTACGGTGGGCGGCACCGGCAGCGGCAGCTTCGCCAACAAAAACGTGGGCAACGGCAAGGTGGTTACCGTAACCGGCTACACGCTGGGCGGCGCCGATGCGAGCAACTACACCGTGGTGCAACCCACCGGCGTGACAGCCAACATCACGCCGGCAAGCCTGGCTGTTACSGGCGTAGGCGCAAACAACAAGGTCTACGACACGACCACCACAGCGACGCTGAGCGGAACAGCAGCGGTGACGGCTTTGAGTGGTGATACCGTGACCGTGGGCGGTACCGGCAGCGGAAATTTCGCCAACAAGAATGTTGGCAATGGCAAGACCGTCACCGTCACCGGCTACACACTGGGCGGTGCAGATGCCGGCAACTACACCGTGGTTCAACCCACAGCTGTCACGGCCAACATCACGC
>NZ_JBFUGX010000427.1:0-3706 GCF_056402675.1 Polaromonas sp. P3_C2
CGTTGATATGGCTCTCACCCCGTCTTCACCACCGTCACAAACTCCGTCCCACTCTCAGGCAACCAAACCTCCCCGGGCCGACCCAATATCTGCCGCACGCTCGCCGCAGAACGCGGCATGGTGATCACCTCAAACTTCTCCGTGGCCGGGTCAAAGCGCAAGAGGGCGTTGCTGCTCCACTCTGAGGCCCAGACGATGTCTTTGTGGTCAACGTACACGGCATAAATATGTGGCTCGGTGCCGGGGGCTTTCCAGGCGCGCCAGCTGCTGGGGCCTGTGCCCAATGCGGGGTCGTGCATTGAGAGGTTGCCGCTGTTCCATTCCGATACCCAGATGCGGCCCCTGCTGTCTGACCAGACGCGGCGGGCGCCCTGGCGGGGTGTGGGTGGCTCGACGATGCGTGATTCGCCGGTCTTGCGGTCCAGTTGGGCGATGAAGGAGCCGGCCAGTGAACACCACCACACGTCACCCTTGGGCGTGGCGCAGATGCCGTAGGGGCCGCGGCCGCGGGGGGACTCTTTCACGGTGACGGTGCCACTGCGTACCTCTACCTTGCCGACGTAGCCGCTTTGCCCGGTGAACCAGAGGTTGCCTTCGCCGTCGAAGGCGCAGGTGTTGAGGTTGGCGTACGGTGTGCCTGCGGGCAGGGGGAAGACCTTGACTTCGCGCGAAGGCCAGGCCACGCGGGCAATGGCGTTTTGCCCGCCGTCGGTCAGCCAGGCTGCGCCGTCGGGCCCGGCAATCACGCCGTGGGGTGATGAGCCATTGCCCAACGCCACCAGGTCTGACTTGCCGGTGCGTGGGTCAAACCAGCCGAGGTGGCCGCTGCGCTGGGCCGAGAACCACACGCCGCCATCAGGCGCGGGTGCGATGTCGTGAATGCCGGTGAAGGTGCGGGCGTTGAGCGGCCACGATTGCAGGCGGACGGTACCGGGTGTTTGCGCATGTGTGGCGGCCGGCAAACTCAAACCAGCCAGGCCCGCCAAACCGGGCAGGGCCACCAACGCGGTGCGCCGGTTGATCTGGGTTGCGTCTGATTGCTGGGGAGCGTGGGATGGAGCGCGTGTCTGCAATGCCATGGCAAAACCTCCTGCGCATCTTGCTGCATGCGCTGAACACGGTGAACGGCGGTGAAGGGTGGTGTCTCTGGCATTTTGGCGGCAATGCGCGCCGCCATCAAGCTCACCTATCTGTACTCAACTCGCGCACGCGGTCTGCATTGGTGGTGCTGCGCGCGCCCTTGAGGTGCATTTCCACATTGGTGGCCTTGTCGCCCACGGCGGCTACGGCTTCACGAAGCTGCTCCTGGGTCACGTCCAGCTTCTTGAGCCATTCCGCAGTGGTGGCTTTGTCATTCAGGTTGATGCGCTCAGGCTGTTCGCCTGCATGTGATTGGGGTCTATCGGTATTGGTCATGGTCTTTTACTCCTTGCCTGCTAAGGTAAAAGACCACATTAGCGCGCCTGGCCCACCATGTTTGTAGGCCATTGCCGACTTGATGGGTTTCAGCGAAGGAATAGCGCGCATTGGCGCAAGTCGGGGGTATGGCCTACGCCCTGCGCGCCCTATGTTCCCGCCGAACCGGGCCTCCGCCTTACTTGCCGGCCTGTGACACCAGCACGGGCTTTTCGCGGTAGACCTCGGGCATCACGGTCTTCAGGTTGGCAATCTTGGGCAGGTCAAACCTGGCGATGTAAGGCTGGCTGGGGTGCAGGGTGGCGTAGTCCTGGTGGTAGGCCTCGGCAGGGTAGAAGGCGGCCAGCGGCGCCAGCTGCGTCACGATCTTGTTCGGGAAGGCCTTGGCGGCGTCGAGCTGGGCGATGTAGCTTTCGGTCACCTTCTTTTGCTCGGCGTCTTTGTAGAACACGGCTGAGCGGTATTGCGTGCCGCTGTCGGGGCCCTGGCGGTTGAGTGTGGTGGGGTCGTGCGCCACCGAAAAGTAAATCTGCAGCAGCTTGCCGTAGCTGATCTTTTTCGGGTCGTAGGTGATTTGCACGGCCTCGGCGTGGCCGGTGCGGCCTGAGCCGATCTGCTCGTAGGTGGCGGTGGCTTTCTCACCACCTGAATAGCCCGAGACGGCGTTGAGCACGCCTTCGGTGTGCTGAAACACGGCCTGCACGCCCCAGAAGCAACCGCCGGCAAACACGGCGGTGGCTGGCTGTGCGGCGGCCGTGGCGTCAACCGTGGGGGCGGGCAGCTTCACGGCTTTTTCTTCTTGTGCGGCGCTGGTGCCCATGCCGCCGCCCACCAATATCCACGTGGCCAGTGCTACTGCGCCCAAGGCGAAAAGGTATTTGTTCATTTTTAGGCTGCCTTGAAGTTAAGGGCCACGCCGTTCATGCAGTAGCGCAGGCCGGTGGGTTTGGGGCCGTCATCAAACACATGGCCGAGGTGCCCGCCGCAGCGGCGGCACAGCACTTCGGTGCGTTTCATGAAAAGGGTGGTGTCGGTTTCTTCGACCACGGCGTTGTTCATGGCCTGCCAGAAGCTGGGCCWGCCGGTGCCGCTGTCGAACTTGGTGGCTGAAGAGAAAAGGGGCAGGTCGCAACCGGCGCAGCTGAAAACGCCGGCGCGCTTTTCTTTATTCAGCGGGCTGGTGAAGGGCGTTTCAGTGCCTGCCTTGCGCAGCACGCGGTACTGGTCGGGCCGCAGCAGCTTTTGCCATTCGGCTTCGGTACGGGTGACTTCATAGGCGCGCGCGGCCGCGTGGGCGGGTGCAGACGCCAGCAGCCCGCGCAGGCCGGCGGCCATGGCGGCGGAGAGGGCGCCCAGTTGGAGCAGGGAGTTTCTGCGGGTCATCATGCTTTGGCCTCTTTCGGTGGGTTGTTGTATTGCTTGCCGTGAACAGGCGGCATGAAGGTTGGTCGGCGTGGCGAGGTGTTTCTTACGGATGACGACGCCCCTGGTGCGAAAGATTGGATGACGCTGTACCGGTTCAGTTCCGTGCGGCGAAATAGCGGGCACGCTGAAACTGCTATCAATACAGTAGCTGCTCGCGCAGACTCCTATTGGGCTGGAGGCCGATTTGATGCTTGAAAATGGCATTGCAAACGGCGAAATGGCCCCAAAAAGCGGCCCCAGGGCCAGCAGCGGCTGAAAACGGGCAAAAAGAGGCAAAAAAGAGGCACAACAGACCCAAAATTCCACCAAAACTGCCCCGCAGGCCGCTATTAAAACAGTAGCTGCTTGCGCCCGTTCCCATTGGTCTTGAGGCCAATTCGGCGCTAAAAAATGGCCTCCTGCAAGCCGCCGAAGCGGTGTTTTCCCATGGCGTGCATTTCCCGCATCGCCGCAGTCCTACAGGCCCGTTTACGCCTCCCCTTTAGACTTGCAGGCAATGATGAAACAGCTCCTGACCCAACTTCGCGACTTTGCGGCCACCATTCCTGGCCGCTTGCGCCACCCCACCAAACGCGGCGTGCTGCTGACACTGGCGGCCATTCCGGTGCTGGTGTTGCTGTATGTGCTGATCCTGATTCCGTTCACGCCCAGCATCAACGACCTGCTGAAAGCCAAAACCGCCAAGCCCTCGGTGGTGATGTCGTCTGACGGCCAGGTGCTGGCGGTGTTCAAGCGCGCCAACCGCGACTGGGTGAAGCTGGAAGACATTTCGCCCAGCGTGGTCGATGCGCTCATCGCCACGGAAGACCACCGGTTTTACGACCACCACGGCCTGGACATCAAGCGCACGGTGTCGGCCGTGCTG
>NZ_JBFUGX010000428.1:0-3693 GCF_056402675.1 Polaromonas sp. P3_C2
AGACACATCGTGCTCCACGCGCGAATCYGGCATGCCGGAGTCCACGTCCGAAAAGGCAAAACTGGAATCATCGTCGACCRCCGGGCGCACCATCACCGGCCGGCGGGCTGGCGGCTCATCCGGCAACACGCTATCAGGCAGTTCCAGCGGATCCTGCTGGCGTTCCTGTTGGGCCCGCTTCCAGCGTACAGGGTCAAAATCAGCCGCACTGTCCTGCGCATCGGCAGGGCCAGTGCCGGAAGGCCTTAGCGGCACCCGGTCGGCAAATGACCTGGCCGGCGCCCATTCCTGTGATTCCGCAGCAGCGGCAACAGCCACGACTGGCGGCGCCGGCGCAGAAGGGACAAATTCCGGCAGCGGCATGGGTTCGGTGTCCCCGACCGCAAACGGTACGGCGGGCACGGGCGATGCCATGTCACGCGGCAGCAGATGCGCGGACGCATCAAAGACTTCAGCGCAATGCCCGCATCGCACCCAGCCCTGTGAGACTTTGAGTTGGTCGGTCACGACTTTGAACATCGTGCCGCATGCGGGGCAGCGCGTAATCAGGCTCATTTAGCGCTGTATTGTAGGGGGCTCACCCCCGCTGACGGCCTGAAAACCGCCATGCGCGGGATTGGGCCGGCTCAGAAGCCGGCGGTCATCAAGATCCAGCCTTCTTGCGCATCGTGCACAGTGAGCTGGCAATAGGGAGCGTAGGCTTCCTTGAGTTCCTCCGCCTGGCGATCCAGAATGCCGGCCAACACGAGATGGCCGCCCTTTTCGACATGCGCGCACAGCAGCGGCGCCAGCACCTTGAGCGGCGTGGCGAGGATGTTGGCCAGCACGATCTGGTATTTGCCAGACGCCTTCTCCGGAAGCCCAGCATTGAGCACCACATGGTTGGCTTCGGCATTGGCGCGCGTCGACTCCACGGCAGCCGGGTCGATGTCGACGGCATCGATTTCGGTCGCGCCGAACTTCGCCGCACCAATGGCCAGGATGCCGGAACCGCAGCCGTAATCCAGGACACGGCCGAGGTTGTTGCCTGCAGCGCCCTGACCAGCCACCCATCGAAGGCACATGCGCGTGGTCGGATGGGTGCCGGTGCCGAAGGCCAAGCCTGGATCCAGGCGAATCACCTGTTTGGCCTCGGCAGGCGGCTCATGCCAGGTCGGCACGATCCAGAATTCGGGGGTGATATCGACCGGCGCGAACTGCGACTGCGTGAGCCGCACCCAGTCTTGTTCCGGCACAGGCTGAACAGCCACCACGCTGCAGGCTGCAAAGAAGTCCTGGGCAGCCAGCACGCCCGCCGCATCGCGCGCCAGAGTTTCAGTGGCAAACAGCGAGACGATTCGCGAACGCTCCCAGCCAGCCCTGGGCGGTGGCATATCGGGTTCACCGAACAAAGCCTGCTCAGCCGGCGTCTGCGCATCGGCGTCTTCCACCGACACACTGAGCGCGTCGAGCGCGTCGAGCGCCTCGCTAAGGGTTTCGACTTCGTCGACAGGAGCCAGCAGGATCAGTTCAAACATCGTTCATCACCAGTTGTACGCCGAGGCGACAGGTATTCAATTCAAGCCGGGGCCGCGGGACTGGCTTTGCCAGACCGCAGGCGCGGCGGCCCCCTCGGGGGGCAGGAAGCTACACGAAGTGAGCGATCGTGGGGGCCACATCCACCGTGGGGGCTTTATCTCTCTCGTTTGGAGAGCCACTCTTCAAGGTAGTGGATATTGGTACCGCCGTCCATGAACTTGGCGTCCACCATCAGTTCGCGGTGCAACGGGATGTTGGTGTTGATGCCTTCCACCACGGTTTCGGCCAGCGCCGTGCTCATGCGGGCCAGCGCCTGCTCACGCGTATCACCGTGAACAATGATCTTGCCGATCATCGAGTCATAGTTGGGCGGCACAAAGTAGTTGGCATAAATATGCGAGTCCACCCGCACGCCCGGTCCGCCCGGCGTGTGCCAGGTCGTGATACGGCCCGGCGAAGGGACAAACTTGTAGGGATCTTCCGCGTTGATGCGGCATTCAATCGAATGGCCTTTGAGCTGGATGTCGCGCTGGGCAAAAGGCAGCTTTTCACCGGCCGCCACCATGATCTGGGTGCGCACGATGTCCACGCCGGTGATCCATTCGGTGACCGGATGCTCGACCTGGACACGCGTGTTCATCTCGATGAAGTAGAACTCGCCGTTTTCGTAGAGAAACTCAAAGGTGCCCGCGCCACGGTAGCCGATCTTTTTGACGGCGGCGACGCAGCGCTCACCAATGCGCTCGATCAGCTTGCGCGGAATCCCGGGCGCCGGCGCTTCTTCGATGACTTTCTGGTGGCGGCGCTGCATGGAACAGTCGCGTTCACCCAGCCAGACCGCATTCTTGTGCTGGTCCGCCAGAATCTGGATTTCGATGTGCCGCGGGTTCTGCAGGAATTTCTCCATGTAGACCTCGGGGTTGCCGAAAGCCGCGCCGGCTTCGGCCTTGGTGGTCTGCACCGCGTGCAGCAGGGCTGCCTCGGTATGCACCACGCGCATGCCGCGCCCGCCGCCACCGCCGGCCGCCTTGATGATGACGGGATAGCCGACCTGCTTGGCAGTGCGCTTGATGACGACCGGGTCATCGGGCAAGGCGCCTTCGGAGCCAGGTACACAGGGCACACCGGCCTTGATCATGGTCTGCTTGGCCGAGACCTTGTCGCCCATGATGCGGATTGATTCCGGCGTGGGGCCAATGAACTTGAAGCCGCTTTTTTCCACGCGCTCGGCGAAGTCGGCGTTTTCGCTCAGGAAACCATATCCGGGGTGGATGGCTTCAGCATCCGTCACCTCGGCTGCCGAGATGATGGCGGGCATGTTGAGGTAGCTGTCTTTGGAAGGCGCCGGGCCGATGCAGACCGACTCGTCGGCCAGCTTGATGTATTTGGCCTCGCGGTCGGCTTCGGAATAGACCATCACGGCCTTCACGCCGAGTTCGCGGCAGGCGCGCTGGATGCGCAGGGCAATCTCACCCCTGTTGGCGATCAGTATTTTCTTGAACATGCGTCGGTAAGCCTGGTTTGGAAAGGAGGCAAGGCGCCCGCTTACTCAATGATGAAGAGGGGTTGGCCGTATTCGACAGCCTGGCCGTTTTCCGAAAGAATCTTGGTGACAGTGCCCGATTTGTCGGCTTCGATCTCGTTGAGGATCTTCATGGCCTCAATGATGCAGATGGTTTCGCCTTCCTTGATGACGCTGCCCACTTCGACAAAAGGCTTGGCGCCGGGGCTGGCAGAGCGGTAGAAAGTGCCCACCATGGGCGACTTGACGGCATGCCCGGCGGGGGCTGCGGGCGCCGCCTCGGCGATCGGTGCGGCAGGCGCGCCGGCCGCAGGCGCCGCTGCGGGAGCTGCTACCATGGCAACCGGCTGCTGCATCACCAGGGGGGCGCCGCTGGATTTGACAATACGCACCTTGCCTTCGGCTTCAGTGATCTCCAGCTCGGAGACGTTGGACTCTGAGACGAGGTCGATCAGGGTCTTGAGTTTTCTTAAATCCATAGGTTCTCTCCAACGACGGTAGATGCTGGCGCGGGATCTCGGCGCAGCTTTTTTGACTGAAAGGCTGGAAACGGCAGGCACTTGACGCGGCCACCGATCTTCCTTCTTTTTTCACTTACTTTCTGCTTTTACGCTTTAAAGCGCTTATCAGTTAATTACTGCGGGGACGAGCCA
>NZ_JBFUGX010000429.1:0-3639 GCF_056402675.1 Polaromonas sp. P3_C2
CTTATGAAATCCGATACGCCCCCCCAGGACGCGACCGACGAGGGCACACCCGTCTCCGTCAAGATCCGCGAACGCCTGGCCCAGGCTCGCAAGCGCTTTCACGCCAACGACAACATCGCCAAGTTCATTGAACCGGGCGAGCTGGAAAAGCTGCTCGATGAAGTGACCGGCAAGATGCAGGGCGTGCTTGACAGCCTGGTGATCGACACTGACGGCGATCACAACACCAACAACACCGCGCGCCGCGTGGCCAAGATGTACCTCAACGAGGTGTTCAAGGGCCGCTATGTAGCGCCTCCCACCATCACCGAATTCCCTAACGCCGAGCACCTCAACGAGCTGATGATCGTCGGGCCGATCACGGTTCGCAGCGCCTGCTCCCACCATTTCTGCCCCGTCATCGGCAAGATATGGATCGGCGTGCTGCCCAATGAGCACACCAATGTGATCGGCCTCTCAAAGTACGCGCGCCTGGCCGAATGGGTCATGRGCCGCCCGCAGATCCAGGARGAGGCGGTGGTGCAACTGGCCGACCTCATCATGGAAAAAACCCAGCCCGACGGCCTGGCCATCGTGATGGAGGCCAGCCACTACTGCATGGCCTGGCGCGGCGTCAAAGACATGGACAGCAAGATGATCAATTCGGTGATGCGCGGCGTCTTCCTGAAAGATTCGACATTGCGCCGCGAGTTCCTCGCATTGATCCCGCAGAAAGGCTAACCATGTTGGTACGTTTACTTTACGCAAGCCGCGCGGTCGACACGAGCCCCGAGGCCATCGAAGGCATCCTCTCGCAATCGCGCCAGCACAACCCCTCGTCAGGCATCACCGGCATCCTCTGCTACGGCGGTGGCATCTTCCTGCAGGCCATCGAAGGCGGCCGCATGGCGGTCAGCGAACTGTTCGGCCACATCCAGCAGGACGCCCGCCACAAGGATGTGATCCTCCTGCACTTCGAGGAAATTTCCGAGCGCCGTTTTGGCGGCTGGACCATGGGCCAGGTCAACCTGTCCAAGCTCAACCATTCCATCCTGCTTAAATACTCCGAAAAAGCCGAGCTGGATCCTTACTCGGTGTCGGGCAAGGTGTCGTTCGCGCTGCTCGAAGACCTGATGGCCACCGCCTCCATCTGCGGCAGGGTTTGAGGCCTGCGTACCGCCAGGCCTGACGCGTGTCTTTAGGCGCCCTGGCCCTCGTACTCCTCGCCGGACTGATTCACGCCAGCTGGAACATCGCCGCCAAGAAGGCGGGCGGTGATGCCCGCTTTGCCGCTTTTACCGGCCTGGTGCTGCTGGTGGCGTGGGCGCCGCTGGGCATCTGGTTCGGCATTGCCGAGCTGCCGCGCTGGGGTTGGGCGCAATGGCTGCTGCTATGTGCCAGCGCCGTGCTGCACACCGTCTATTACATCGTCCTGTTGCGTGGCTACCGCAAGGCGGACCTCACCGTGGTCTATCCGCTTGCGCGGGGCTCGGGGCCGCTGCTGTCGTCGCTGGCCGCCATCTTGCTGCTGGGCGAGCAGATTTCCGCGCTCGGTGTTGCCGGTATCGCGGGTGTCGTGGGCGGCGTGTTTCTGGTCGCCGGTGGGCCGGGCCTGTGGCGCGCCTCGCACGACCCGGCGCAGCGCCAGCGGGTGCGCAAGGGCATGGTCTATGGCTTGCTGAGCGGCGCCTTTATCGCCAGCTATACCGTCGTCGATGGCTATGCGGTCAAGATCCTGCTGATGTCGCCGATCCTGGTGGATTACATGGGCTGCCTGCTGCGCATGGTGGTGCTGGCACCCGCCTTGCTGCGCGACCCCGCTGCGGCCAGGGTGTTGTGGAAGCAGCAATGGAAGTACGCGGTGTTTGTCGGCGTCGTCAGCCCCGTGTCCTATGTGCTGGTGCTGTACGCCATGCAGACAGCGCCGCTTTCGCATGTGGCGCCTGCGCGCGAGGTGTCCATGTTGTTTGCCGCGCTGATAGGCGGCCATCTGCTGGGTGAGGGCGACCGTGCCTTACGTCTGATCGGCGCCGCCTGCATTGCGGCGGGCGTGATGGCGCTGGCGCTGGGCTGAGACCGTGATTGAGGCAGCGATGACAGTGCCCTTGTTGCTTGGCTGCGATTTCTCCAGCAGCCCGACCAAGAAAAAACCCATTGTTTTAGCCCTCGGGTCTATGTTTCATGGGCGCTGCGTGCTATCAAAAATAGAGCGGCTGGAGTCCCTGGCGGCGTTCGGGCACTGGCTGCAACAGCCCCAGCCCTGGCTGGGCGCGTTTGATTTTCCATTTGGCCTGCCGCGTGAACTGGTGGCGCACCTGGGCTGGCCGCTGCAGTGGGAAGCCTGCATGCGCCACTATGCGGCCTTGAGCCGCGAAGACATCCGGAGCACCTTTGCCGCCTTCTGCGACGCGCGGCCAGTGGGCGGCAAGTTCGCCCATCGTGCCGCCGACGGCCCGGCCGGCTCCAGCCCCTCGATGAAATGGGTCAACCCACCCGTGGCCTACATGCTGCACGCCGGTGTGCCGCGTTTGCTCGCGGCGGGCGTGCACTTGCCCGGCCTGCATGACGGCGACACCCAACGTGTGGCGCTCGAAGCTTACCCGGGCCTGCTCGCGCGCGAGGTGCTGGGCAGCCGCTCTTACAAAAGCGACGACAAAGCCAGGCAGACGCCCGAGCGGCTGATTGCACGCAAGGACCTGATCACCGCGCTGGAGAACGGCCAAACGCGTCTGGGGCTGCGCCTCAAGGTCAGCCACGCGCAGCGCGACCTGCTGGCCGACGACGCCAGCGGCGACAGCCTCGATGCCGTGCTGTGCCTGATGCAGGCGGCCTGGGCGGCCCAGCAGGGCGCTCCCCGCTACGGCTTGCCGGTGGACATGGACACGCTGGAAGGATGGATCGTTACAGCGTGATCAGGGCAGGAACGAGGCTGTTTATTTGTACAGTATATTCAGAGCTTCTCTGCTCCTCTTTAATGCGCGCTGGCGACGACAGCAGAAAAAACGAAGCTGACGATCTTCAATGTTTATCAAGATTTCTGCCTCCAGGTCAATATTGGCGGGCGCAAGCAGCTATTAATTTAGTAGCAAATTAACGTGACGAAAAATTCCGCAGTCAAGTCCGTGGGCGTGTTCTTTCTGGTGGCACTCATGCATGGGGGTGTGTCGGCGCGCACGGCCTCGCCTCCCATCGCGGCCTGGCCCGGAATCGTCACCTATGTGGTTGATGGCGACACCGTCCGGGTGCGTCCGATAGCGGGGGGTAAACCGGTCAGCATTCGTATCCAGGGTATTGATGCGCCGGAAATCTGCCAGCCGGGCGGGGCCCTCGCGCGTGATGCGCTGATGCGCCGGCTTCTGGGCAAACGTGTGGCGGTGCATGGCCAATACCACGACGACTACGGCCRCCTCCTGGCCAGGGTGGGGTTCAGCGGAGAAGATGCCGGCAAATGGATGGTCGCAAACGGTATGGCCTGGTCCTACCGCAGCCGCGGCAATGCAGGTCCCTATGCCCGGGCGGAAAAACGTGCCCAGGCCGCAAAGCTGGGACTGTTTGCATCGACAAAAGGCGCGCCGCCTGTGTATCCGGCGCTGTTCCGCAAGCAGCATGGAAGCTGCCACTGAAAGGATCCGTGGGGGTCTGCAAAGACTGCTGCAGGAT
>NZ_JBFUGX010000430.1:0-3636 GCF_056402675.1 Polaromonas sp. P3_C2
CCCCTCGCTTATCAACGAACACCATGCCCCTTCCCCCAGACTCCGGCCTTCCGCCCGACGCAGCGCCTGCCAGGCGGCTGCGCTGGGGCCGCTGGGTATGGCTGGCCGCATGGAGCGGCCTGCTCACGGCGGCGTACGGGGTTTACAGCGGCGCCCTGCAGATTCCCACGCACGTCAACCCGTGGGCGCCACTGGAAGTGACGGCGCCACCCAACATGCTGACCTTTTACAAACTGTCACGCGCCCGCAACGACCCGGCGCGCTGCCTGGCCGCGCTGGCAACCACCGGCATGCAGTACGACGAATTGCCCGACCGCAGCACGGGCGACGGCTGCGGGTTCAGCAATGCGGTGCGGCTGCGTACGGCGCCGGTACGCATAGGCGCGGCCCTGCCGCTCAGTTGCCCCATGGCGCTGTCGTTCTTCATGTGGGAAAGAAATGCGCTGCAGCCGGCGGCGCAGCTGCATTTTGGCCAGCGCGTGGCGGGCATTGACCACCTGGGCAGCTATGCCTGCCGCAACATCAACAGCGGCGAAGGTGCGCCGCCCAATGCACCGGCCCGTTCCCGCAGCCGCCATGCCACTGCCAATGCGCTGGACATTTCTGCCTTCACGCTGGCGGGCGGCAAGCGTGTCACGGTGCTGAAACACTGGCCTGACGAAGACGACACCACACCGCCGGGGCCCGAGGCACTGCTGCTGCGCGACGCCCACAAAGGGGCCTGCAAATACTTCAAGGGTGTGCTGGGCCCCGACTACAACGCCGCGCACAAGGACCACTTCCACCTGGAGACCGGCGGCTACAGCATGTGCAAGTGAGTCAGCTCAAGGAATTCTCAAGCAAAAAGGCCTGAAACCCAATAGCCTATTGCGCAAACAGCTATGCTTTTAATAGCATCCGGCCACATGGAAGCCAGAGGTCACCAGCCGTGCAGGCGGCTCCAGGTTGCCAGTTCACCGTTTTCAGCCAGCGCGTGATATTCCGGATACTGCGCGCCGGTAGCGCAGGCGTGGTTGGGCAAGATGCGCAGCTGTGTGCCGATGGGAAAGCGCGCGGCAATGTCGGTGTCGGGTGCGCCCTCGCGCGACAGGATGCCGTGCTCCTGGTTGGCGCCGCTGAGGACATAGCCCGGCAATACCGTGCCATCCGTACGGCACACCTGGCCGTAGCCGAAGTCATGCTGCTGCTTTTGCGTACCGCGGTCTCGGCTCATGGCCATCCAGCCTGCGTCCACAATTGCCCAGCCTTTGTCGGGCTGGTGGCCGATCACGGTGGTCAGCACGCTGAGCGCGATGTCGTCTGCCCCGCACACGCCGATGTTGTGCATCACCAGGTCGAAAAACACATACACGCCGGCGCGCACTTCCGTGACGCCCTTGAGCTGCGCGGCTGACAGCGCCGTCGGTGTGGAGCCCACGCTGACAACAGCGCACGGAAAGCCCGCAGAGCGCACGCGTTCGGCAGCTTCCACACAGGCAGCGCGCTCCTGCTCGGCCATGGCCACCAGCGCTTCGGGGGTGTTGAGGTCGTAGCTGGAGCCGGCATGCGTCATCACGCCGCCCAGGTGCATGCCGCCTTCGTGCAGCGTGCGGGCAACGTCCACCAAGGCGGCCTCACCGGGCTTGATGCCGGAGCGGTGCCCGTCGCTGTCGATTTCTATCCAGACTTCAAACTTTTCACCGTGTTCGCGGCCGAAGGCGGCAATGGCGGCAGCTGACGCCACGCTGTCGGTGATGATTTTCAGATCGCAGCCCTGGCGCCGCAGGGCCAGCGCCTGCGGCAGCTTGGTGGCGACCATGCCCACTGCGTAGAGGATGTCGGTGAAACCGTCGGCATAAAACTGCGCGGCTTCCTTGAGCGTAGACACGGTAATGCCCTGCGCACCCGCGGCTACCTGCGCACGCGCGACGGGTGTGCATTTGCTGGTTTTGACGTGCGGCCGGAAGCGCACGCCGAGCGCATTCATGCGCTGCTGCATGCGCGCGATGTTGCGCTGCATGCGCGGCAGGTCAATCAACGCGGCGGGCGTGTCGAGTGTGGCCAGGGGGTTGGGCTGGTTGGTGGTCAAGGGAGTCTCCAGAACGATATGGGCGTCAAACTCACCAGGGCCAGGCAATGCTTTGGCCCTTGCCGGCAAGGCGCGCGCGCTGCTCCAGCAGACGGGCGACCGTGAGGTCCTGCAAGGCGATACCTGTCATGTCGAACAAGGTGATATCGCCGGCGCCGCGCGAAAAGGTGGCCTTGCCCGACAGCACATCGCCGATTTCAGTGCACGCGGTTTCGGGCGCCCATTGCAGCTCGCCGATGCTGCGCGACTGGGCTGCATCGTCCACAAACACGCGCGCTTTGGCAAGCAGGCCTTCGGGCAGCTCGCGTTTGCCTTTGGTGTCGCTGCCCACGGCATTGATGTGGGTGCCGGGCCGGAGAGCAGCCAGCTCGAACAACGGGCCCTTGCCGGTCGTGGCCGTGATCACCACATCGCTTTGGGCCACGGCGGCATTCACGTCTGCCGCATGCGAGATGGCGCACTGGCCGGCAAACATCGCTTCAAACGCGGCCTTTGGCCCGCCATTGGCCGTGGCGTAAAACACCTGGCGCAGCCCGGGCAGCTGGCGAAGGGCAAAGCGCAGTTGCGCCTGCGCCTGCACGCCGGTGCCGAAGACGCACATCGTGCGGCTGTCCTGCCGCGCCAGCTCCAGGCCCAGGCCGCCGGCGGCGCCGGTGCGCTCGGTGGTGACGGCGTTGCCGTCAATCAGGCAGGTCGGCCGACCTGTGGCGGGGTCTAGCAGCATGATGGTGGCCTGGTGGGCATCAGCGCCCCGCGCGAGGTTGCCAGGCCAGAAACCGGCCGCCTTGAAGCCCAGCAGCGACTGCGCACCCACGTCGCCCGACTTGATGCCGAACACACCGCCGGTTGCCAGCCTTTCACGCACCAGGGAGAACACGCGGCCCTCCCCCTGGCTGTGGAGCACAAAGGCCTCGCGCGTGGCCGCAAGGACATCGGCGGGCAGCAGCAGGGACTCGACCGCGTGTTTGTCCAGCAGCAGGAGTTGGGCATCAGCCGGCATGCTTGCCTTGGATGGCGGGGAACTGGCAGGATGGGGCATGGGTGGCTGCGCGGTCACGGTATGTGTCGTCATCTGGAAATATTATCCATAATTAGACTAATTGTCAAATACCGGACAACCATCCACCGCCATCTATCCGCCACCTACCCAACACCAGGAGCCCTCATGCCCGGCAACCCGCACGCCCCCTGCGACGAAGGCATCATCCGCGCCCAACATCAGAAGGCCGACAGCGCCCCGCACCCCGGCTTCGCGCTGGCCGCCACGGTGCTGGGCTCGTCCATGGCCTTTATCGACGGCTCGGTGGTCAACATCGCCCTGCCCGCCATCCAGCGCGACCTGACGGGCGGCTCGGCCGACGGGCTGGCGGCCATGCAGTGGGTCATCAACGCCTACCTGCTGGCGCTGGGCTCGCTGGTGCTAGTGGGCGGCTCGCTGGGCGACCGCTTTGGCCGCCGCACGATTTTTATCCTGGGCATCGCGATCTTCACGGCGGCCTCGGTGGCCTGCGGTTTTGCACCCGGCCCGCTGGCACTGATTGCTGCGCGCGCCGTGCAAGGCGTGGGCG
>NZ_JBFUGX010000431.1:0-3634 GCF_056402675.1 Polaromonas sp. P3_C2
CCCGCAGACGCCGTACACGATTCTGCAGAACTCCACGATTGACTTTGTCACCATGCAACGCATCAACCGTTTTGCGCGGTACTGGGAAATGCTGGCCAACTCAGGGCGTTTTGCGCGGGGGCTCCGGCTGCTGCTGGCCCCCGGCTCGGCGTTCGGCCATTTTCTGCATTTCAGCGACTGGCTCTGGGCCAGCACCGGTAAAACCCATGAGTTCGCACCTGAGAAACTGGTGGATTTGCTGTTTGAGCACCTCACATCGGTGCGGGGTTTGGCCGGCGCAGATGTGCGCGGCGCCCTGCTGGCCGACTATCTGGCCAGCGGCGCACGTGGCCGTCCCCATTGCCTGGCCGATTTGCTGGGTGCCGCCAAGCCGGTTGCACCCGTGCGTTCCAGCCGACAAGGCGCAGCGCGGCAAGGGCGCCATGTGAGCCAACAATCCGGTCTTCAGGACGAGGTGGGCGCCCACCGGGAAGCTATTCAGAAAGCTGCTGCAGCGGCTTGACGGGGCCAAAGGCCCTGTCTTTAAAGCATTTCGTCCGGTGCAAAGGGCCCGATCAGCTTGAGCATCAGTTGCAGTCCCCAACTCGCGTCGGGCTCGATCATGGAKTCTTTCAGTGGCGAACCTTGCGGCGCACGCCAGACCAGCCGACCGTTTTCCAGCTCGACACGGTAGGCGCCGGAAGCCAGCGTGGGCTCGATCAGCCGCGTGGCCTCGGCGGAGATGGCTCGGTTGCGGATGACTATGGCCACTTCGCTGTTTTGCAGCTGCGAGCGCAGGTCCAGGTTCATGGAGCCCACGACCAGCAGGCGGTCGTCCATGACGACGACCTTGGAATGCAGGCTGGCACGTGAGCCGCCGGTGGAACCGCCCGTGGATCCCCCCGCGATCGCTGCCGAGCCGAAGCTGCTGAAAGAGCCTTCCTGCTCGGCGCGCATTTCGTAAATCTCGATGCCCATCTCCAGCAAGGCCTTGCGGTAGCGGGCGTAACCGACGTGGGCAGCCGGCGCGTCGTTGGATGCCAGTGAGTTGGTGAGCACCCGCACACGAATGCCGCGTTGCCGGAGGTCGGCAAACTGCTTCATCATGCGTTCGCCGGGCACGAAGTAAGGCGAAACGATCAGCAGGTTGTTTTTGGCCTGCGACATCAGTTGAAGCAGCCCGTCGACCGTAGTGTCCTGCGATTCTTCAGTGGTGTCGGCGTCGGCGGCGATCTTGGACGCCTTGTCCACCAGCAGCGCCGAGGGCGCCCAGGTCCAGGTTAAGAGCCGCAGGTCGGTCGAATCCGGCAGCGTCGGCAATGGAGAGGTCACCCGTTCCGGCCGGGTTGAGGGGGGTACCGCGCCGTCACCAGCCTGGAGGGTAGCGGCCTGTGCTGTGCCTGCGGGAGAAGAAAGGTTTTCCGGGGCCTGCGGCTTGCGCTTGAGTGCGTCGATTTCCTTTTCGGTCATCAGCGACTGCACCGGGTAGGCCAGCGGGTTGTTCCAGTACTGGTCAAAGCTGCGCGACAGATCTTGCGCGATGCGGCCCGCTGCCAGCACGTCGATGTCGACAAAGTTGGTGCCGGTGCTCTGGCCGAAGTAGGTTTCGCCCAGGTTGCGTCCGCCGGTAATGGCCACGGCGTTGTCCGCCACAAAAATCTTGTTGTGCATGCGCCGCTGCATGCGCGCCGTGTCCTTGAGGTTGCCCAGGATTCGGAACATCAGCGAGCCACGGCCGCCCGGCAGGGGGTTGAAGAGGCGCAGCTCGATGTTTTTTTCAAACGCCAGCTTCAGCACCTGCGCGTTTTTTCCCGAGGTGTTGAAGTCGTCCAGCAGGATGCGGATGCGCACGCCGCGGCCCGCTGCTTCGCGCAGCGCGTCAAACATGCGTTCGGTGGTTTCGTCGGCAAAGATCGCGTAGTACTGGATATCCAGTGTCTTTTGCGCTGCCTTGATCAGCGTCATGCGGCTGGTGAAAGCCAGCTCGGCGTCACCCACCAGCGCGAACCCCGAGTCGTTGCGTGTTCCCGCCTTGGCCGCACGGGCGGCCACCAGGCTGCCCAGGCGCGTTTCAGCCGGGTTGGCCAGGGCGGTGGAGACCGGGCGGTCAACCTCGCTGGGCAGCGAGGCACAGCCCCCTAACCAAAGAGCGGCGAAGGCCATGGCCAGCCCCCGCAACGCGCGCCAGCCTGTATGCGGGATCAAGCGGGTGCCGGAAAGGGTACTGAAAGTGGTCTGCATGGTGCAGGCCACTTTAGCGTAAGGAGATGTATTTGGTGCCGCCGGGCCCTGCGTTCGCACCTATTCTTCTTGTAGGCGCCCGGCTTGACTGCGCTTCAGGGCTGTAGCCGGGCCGCATGCAGGGGGCCAGCGGGCACGGTTATGACGACAAGGTTTYCCAGCGCTGCAGCGCCGCCATCAGCTCTTCCTCGATCTTGCTGTTGCGCGCGTTGAGTTCCGCCGCCCGTTTGGCATTCGTGGTGTAGAGCGTGCCGTCATAGAGCTCCTGCTCGATGGCTTTTTGCTGCGACTCCAATTGCTGGATCAGCGCCGGCAGGCCGTCGAGCTCGCGCTGCTCCTTGTAGCTCAGCTTCTTTTTTGATAGCGGCTCGCGCTCGTCCTTATTGGGCTGCGGGCTTGTTTTGCTTGAAGTTTTGGTGCCGGCGGGGCTGCTGGCGGGCTTGTTGGCACCGGTGATCTGCGCTGCGCGTTTGGATTGCGTGATCCAGTCCGTCACGCCGCCTTCGTACTCACGCCAGAAGCCGGGGTTCTCGGGCGTGCCCTCATAGGCAATGGTGCTGGTGACCACGTTGTCGAGGAAGCGCCTGTCGTGGCTGACCAGGAACACCGTGCCTTCGTAGTTTTGCAACAGGTCTTCCAGCAATTCGAGCGTGTCGATGTCCAGGTCGTTGGTCGGCTCGTCCAGCACCAGCACGTTGGCCGGCCGGGCAAACAGGCGCGCCAGCAGCAGGCGGTTGCGCTCGCCGCCTGACAGGGTGCGCACGGGCGAGTTCGCGCGCTGGGGCGAGAACAGGAAGTCCGTCAAATAACTCTTGACGTGTTTCTTCTGGCCGTTGATTTCGACCCACTCGCTGCCGGGGCTGATGAAGTCTTCCAGCGTGGCGTCCAGGTCCAGGCTGTCGCGCATCTGGTCAAAGTACGCGACCTGCAGGTTGGCACCCTGGCGGATTTTGCCGGGCGGATTCGTCACATCGGGCTGCAGTTCACCCAGAATCAGCTTGAGCAGCGTGGTCTTGCCGGCGCCGTTGGGCCCCAGCAGGCCGACCTTGTCGCCGCGCAGCAGTGTGCCGGTGAATTTGTTGACGATGATTTTTTCCGATCCGGGATGGCCAAAGCTTTTGCTCACATCCGTCAGTTCGGCCACGATCTTGCCACTCTTCTCGCCGCTGGAGACGTCCAGGTTGACGCGGCCCACCGCATCACGCCGTGCCGCACGGTTGTCGCGCAGGGCTTCGAGGCGTCCAATGCGGGCCACGCTGCGGGTGCGGCGCGCCTCCACGCCCTTGCGGATCCACACCTCTTCCTGCGCCAGCAGCTTGTCGGCCTTGGCATTGATGACGGCTTCCTGGGCCATCTGTTCTTCTTTTTGCACCAGGTACTGGGCAAAATTGCCAGGGTAGCTGTTCAGTTTGCC
>NZ_JBFUGX010000432.1:0-3626 GCF_056402675.1 Polaromonas sp. P3_C2
GCTCTCGCTCTCGGGGCCTTCGAAGGTCACCTTGACCTTGTAGTCCTTGCCGGCCTGCTCGGCGCCGGCCTTGACGGCTTGCCAGAACTGGTGCTGAAAGCCCTTGGAGATCATGGGAATGTAGATCTCGTCGGCAGCCAGCGCCGTCGTGCTCAAGGTAGAAGCCAGGCCAAGGCCCAGTGCGAGGCTCAAAAGTGTGCGTTTCAAAATCATGTTTGTCTCCGATCGTTATGGGGTTTGCTATGGGGTATCAAAAATCAGACGTTGGCATGGGTGGGATTTGGGCTTCTCTTTGATAAAAACTGCACTTGCTTTCATTTACTTGCGCTTTCGCAAAATATCGGCATACACCGCCACGATGATGATCAGGCCCGTCACCACCGTCTGCCACTCCTGTGCCACCGACATGATGCGCAGCCCGTTGGTCAGCACACTCATGATGAAGGCGCCGATGATGGTGCCCAGAATCGTGCCGGCCCCGCCGCTGAGCGAAGTGCCTCCGATCACGACGGCGGCAATCGCATCCAGCTCGTAGCCCTGGCCCAGCGCCGGCTGCGCGGAATTCAGGCGCGAAGCGATGAGCAGCCCGGCCACGCCGCAAATCGCGCCGCTGAGCGTGTAGACAATGATCTTCCAGCGGTCCACATTCACGCCCGACAGGCGTACCGCCTCTTCGTTGCTGCCCAGTGCGAAGGTGTAGGTCCCCAGCACCGTCTTGTTCAGGATCAGGCTGGATACCACCRCCACCACAAACAGGATCAGCACCGCATTGGGGATGGGCAGATCGGGCAGGAAATAACCGATCAACGACTCCTGGGAAATGACCGAGAACTCCGGCGTGTCGTTGAAATAGATTGGCTTGGATTGGGTGATGACCAGCGACAGGCCTTTGAGCATGAGCATCATGCCCAGCGTGGCAATGAACGGCGGGATCTTCAGCTTGGCAATCAGCATGCCCGAGGTGAAGCCAGAGAACGCACCGAAGAAAATGGCAGCCAGCACGCCCAGGTAGAAGGGCAGGCCCCAATAGGTCAGCACCACCCCGGCCATGACGGCGCAAAAGGTCATCAAGGTGCCCACCGACAGGTCGATGCCCGAGGTGATGATGACAAAGGTGCAGGCGATGGCCAGCACGCCGTTAACCGCAGTGGCCTGCAAAATGCCCACCATGTTGTCGGTCTGCATGAAGCTGGACGAGGCCATGCTGAAGAAAATCAGCAACCCCAGCAAGCTGGCAAATGCCAACAGCTTTTGACGGGTGTTGCTGCTAAAAGCTGCAGTTTTGAAACCTTGCAGCAACTTGGAGACGGTCATGGGTGATGGTTCCGGCGTTTTTTTAAAAAGCAGCAGCGGCAACCATGCCGGAAACGGCAGCCGGGGCTTCGCGCTGGGTGGCGAGCTGCATGATTTTTTCCTGGGTCGCGTCCCGTGCGACCAGCTCGCCGGTGATGCGGCCCTCGCACATCACCACGATGCGGTGGCTCAGCCGCAGCACCTCGGGCAGTTCGGAGGAGATCATCACGATGGCACGGCCCTGGGCCGCCAGCGCATTGAGCAGCTTGTAGATTTCGCTCTTGGCGCCCACGTCAATGCCGCGCGTAGGCTCGTCAAAAAACAGGATCTCGCAGTCGCGCACCAGCCATTTGGCGACGACGATTTTTTGCTGGTTACCCCCCGACAGCAGCGCCACTTTCTGCAGCGCGCTTGGGGTCTTGATGCCCAGTTGCGCGATCAGCTTCGCAGCCGTGTCCTGTATGGCAGCGGGCCTGAGAAGGAACCCGAAGCTCAAGAACCGCCGCAAGCTCGACAGCACAATGTTGGTCTGCACATCCATGCCGGTGGCCAGACCGAAGTGCTTGCGGTCTTCCGACAGGTAGCCGATGCCGTGCTCAACCGCGTCGGCCGGGCTATGCACCCCGACCTGGCGGCCCCTGACCCAGATCTCCCCTGAATCCCTTTTGTCGGCGCCGAACACGGCACGCGCCACTTCGGTCCGGCCCGCTCCCATCAGGCCGGCAAACCCGAGGATTTCGCCCTTGCGCACGGTGAAGCTGACATCCTTGATCGTACGGCCGCGATTGAGCCCGCGCACCTCCAGCACGGTCTCCCGGCCCTGATCGGTTGCCGGCGGCCTCTCGTCTTCAAGCAGGGCGCGCCCGACCATCATGCCGATGATGGTGTCCATGCTGGTGGTGGCAGTCGGCACGGTGCCGATGTACTGGCCGTCGCGCATCACTGTCACGCGGTCCGAGATGCGCTTGAGCTCGTCCATCTTGTGCGAGATGTACACGATGCCAACGCCGTGGCGCTTGAGCTGGCCGATGATGCGGAACAAGTCGTCGATTTCGGCATTGTTCAGCGCGGCAGTGGGCTCATCCATGATCAGCACGCGCGAGTCAAATGACAGCGCCTTGGCGATCTCGACCATTTGCTGGCGCGCCACCGTCAGGTCGCAAACCAGCGTGTGCGGTTCCAGGTTCAGGTTCAGGCGGTCGAAAATCGCTTTCGTGTCGCGGGCCATCTTCTCGGTATCGATGAACAGCCCAAGCCGCCCGAGCGGCTCGCGTCCGATGAAGATGTTCTGCGCCACGCTCAGATGGCTCATCAGGTTGAGTTCCTGGTGGATGATGCCGATGCCCAGCGCCTGCGCAGCGCGCGGGCTGGCAATCTCGACCGCCTGACCGTCGATGCTGATCTCGCCCGCATCCTTCTGGTAGACCCCGGCCAGCACTTTCATCAGGGTCGATTTCCCGGCGCCGTTCTCGCCCATCAGCGCATGCACCTCGCCTGCGGCAACCTCAAGCCTGGCGTTGTGCAACGCGCGCACTCCCGGAAAGGATTTGCACAGGTTGCTGATGCTCACAAGAGGTGTCATGGGCGGTTCCGGACAGGCGCGGTGCTCGCTCAGATCGGCGCGATGTCGTTGACCGTGGCCAGACGGCCCATCGACTGGCCCGGAGTGCGCCCCAACCAGGCGCTGCAGCAACGCCCGGAATCACCCGGGGCCAGGCAAACCGGCGTACGGGCCTGGCCGACGCCTTGGGCGGCCGCGCAGATCGATACTGTTTTTCCTTCCAAACTTCCTGGGTGCATGACAAAAAACCTTTTTGCGTTGAAGGAACCGTTCAATGAGGCGAAGGCACCAAAATCAGGAAACTTATTGTTACAAATGGTTCATTGATGAACAATCTATTCACTTATGGATCGAAGCGGTGTGAATCATAGAAATTTGCTCATCTTTCCAAGCTCCGGACTTTCCCTAAGTCAGGATTTAATTTATTGATGAACATTAAGTGCAAAAGTAAATAAATCCAAAACAATGAAGGCGAAAGTCTTCGCGAGCGCCGCGTGCCATATCAAGAGCGCTGCGTTACATATCAAAATTGCAATGCCTTCGACCTCACCCACCCTGCCGCCATGACACAAAAATATTCCGTTCTCCCGACGAATGACCAGAACACGAACGACGCCGGCGCCACCGCACCCCCGCCTCTTGCCGACGACCGCTACCGGGCACCGGCGCTTGATAAGGGCCTTGACATCCTTGAGTTGCTGGCTCGCCAGCCGCAGGGCCTGACGCGCGCGGAGATCGTCAAGGAAATGGACCGCAACGCGAGCGAGATCTA
>NZ_JBFUGX010000433.1:0-3619 GCF_056402675.1 Polaromonas sp. P3_C2
CTTGGGACCAGGCCGGCAACAAGCTGACCGACACCAACGGCAACGGCGAGACCCTGAGCTACACCTACGACCTGCGCGGCAACGTGGTGGCCACCCGCCAGCCGCTGGGCCAGACGGTGCGCGCTACCTTCGACCTGCAGGGACGCAAATCCGGCGAGGTCGACGCCAACGGCTACACCAGCACCTGGAGCTACGATTACTTCGGCCGGCTGTACAGCCACACCGACCTGGGCGGCGCGAAATACAGCTACAGCTACGACAACGCGCGCCAGCTGACTTCGCAGACCAATACCCGTGGCCAGAGCCTGGGCTACATCTACGACGCCGCCGGACAGCTCACCCGCATCACCGACTACGCGCTCGGCAAGGTCACCAGCTACGCCTGGGACCTGGCCGGCCATCAGTTGCGCGAGCAGATGTCGCAGAACGGCACCGTCTACCAGGACAACCACATGGCGTACGACGCCCTGGGCCGCCTGCGCTGGGTGAATGACACCCATGCCTACATCAACATCGACTACGACAAGATGGGCAACCGCACGCACATCCAGACGCACGTCATCAACGGTGACACGGCCAACGACAGCAGCCGCTACTTCCAGTACGACGCGATGAACCGCCAGACCGTGGTGGACGCGGTGGACGCCGCGGGCAATCTCGGCGCCCAGGGCCACCGTATCACCTATGACGGCAGCGGCAACCGCACCAGCGACACCTATTACGGAAACCGGGTCAATGCCGTGCAGGTGGTCGACCACTACAACAGCGTCAGCACCGGCATTCCGGTCTGGGTCCTCAATGAATCCGGCCAGCCGGCCCTGGACGAGTCGGGCAACCCCATCCCCGCACGGGACGAATCTGGAAACATCATCTACCAGACCCAGCAGGTCCCCGTATACCGCACAGACTACGCCGCGGGCCAGGGCCAGACGACGGAGGCCTATGCCTACGACGGGCTGAACCGCCTGACCGGCGTCGTGCGCGACGGCGTGCAGCTGGACTACCGCTTCTATGACGGCGCCAACCGCAGTGTGCAGACCGGCCCGGCGGGCCACCTGCCGGTCGGTTACATCAACGCGCTCAACGGCGGCGCGTCCGGCGCCAGCGGCACCGAAACGCGCATCAACCGTTTCGACGCCAATGGCCGCCTGGTGCATCAGCGCGTGTTCAAGAGCGACGACAGCGCCAAGTACGAGATCGACTACAGCAGCTACGACGCGGCCGGCAACCTGCAAAGCTACACGCTGCAAAACTACGATGGCACGGCCTACACCAACTACTACAGCTACAGCCAGGCGCGTTACGAGGGCTACAAGGAAGCCAGCGTCTACGGCAGCAGCAGCTACTTCCAGCCGGGTACTACCACCAGCTACTACGATGTCAACGGCAACCTGTCCGCCATCACAGACAGCACCAACGGCGCCGCCAACCGCAGCTTCATCAACGACGCAGCCGGCAAGGCCCTGTACACCAACCAGAACGGCCAGGTCCAGCGCCAGCTGATCGTTGGCGGTGAAGTGCTGGGCCGCTACGGCAACGCCGCCGGCGGCGTTAACGTGGCTGACTTCAACTTCGGGTACCAGCCCATCAACGGAAACTACCCGTCGGCCAGCCCGGGCATCTACATCGTGGCACCGGGCGACACGCTGCAAAGCATCGCCAAGGGGGCCTTCGGCGACAGCGCCCTGTGGTACCGCATCGCAGAGGCCAACGGCTTGTCGGGCGACAACGACCTCAAGGTCGGCCAGACCCTGACCATCCCCAACCGCGTGGGGACGCTGAGCAACAACTTCAATACCTTCAAGCCCTACGACCCGAGCGCGATCGTGGGTGACACCACGCCCAACCTGCCCACGCCACCGCCGCCTGCGCAGGATGATGGTGGCTGTGGTGGACTTGGTGCCATTATTGTGGTGATTGTGGTCATCGTGGTAGCGGCAGTGACGCAACAGTACTACCTCATGAACTATGCCGTTCCCGAGGGTGTTGCTTACAGCGCTGCCGCCATAGAAGGAGGCACTGTTACCTTGTCATCTGCTGCCACATATGGGGCGGCAGATATGGCAATCGCCGGCGCTATCGGGGGTGCTGCGGGATCCATAGCAGGGCAACTTGTTGGCAACGCTCTGGGTATTCAGGACGGATTTAGCTGGAAACAGGTCGCAATGGGAGCCATCAGTGGTGGGGTCGCCGGTGGCCTCTCAAACGTGGCTCCTTTGGGCGGACAGGCTAGCAGTCTGGGCAATACCATCGCGCGTGCTGCCTTGAGCAACGCGCTGACGCAGGGGATTGGCGTCGTGACGGGCCTGCAAGACCATTTTGACTGGCGTGGAGTAGCGGCCAGCGCCGTCGGCGCGGGTGTTGGCAACATTGTTGGAGGTGCGCTGGGCAAAACGGATATCAGCCCCTTTGCCGCAAGAGCCATTACCGGCCTAGCCGCGGGTACCGCCACCGCCATCGCCCGGGGCGGCAGGATCGCTGTGCAGCAGATTGCCGCTGATGCGTTTGGCAATGCGTTGGGTAACTCCTTCGTCGATGCTATGCAGCCTACGCAAGGGGGGGGAGCCTACTCGGCGGGGGACTATACGAATGAGATGGATCGGGCAAGCGACAGTTACAACCCAGCCCATGCAGGTGACTATGTCAACGAGATGGACCGGGCTAGCGATAGCTATAACCCTGCGAGCGAGTACGGCTATCGCAATGGATCTGATATTCAGAGCGATGGTGATGGGTACACGGGCGGGCAGGATTGGGCCATCGATCTGGCTGAACGTCGTGCAGCAAGACTAGGCTGGGCCAACTCTTCGACAGCAATAAGAGCGCCTTCCACGCTACGCACGTATACCGTGCGTGAGGGCGATAACCCGGCAAGCATCGGGCGCGCCTTCTTTGGTGACGAACGCGCTGGAGCCCTGATTTTGGCTGACAACGGCCTGAGCGCGTCTGCAAAAGGGGCGCGTAGCTTGCAGATTGGCACAGTACTGACGCTGCGCGATGACATCAGTGCTAGCAGCTTGCGCATTGGAGGGAAATTGATCAGCATGGACTCGGCAATCCGTGCAGAGCAAGCAGAGGCAAGCGCGCAAGCGGCGACCGATAGTTCTGGTTTGTCATGCACGCCAACCAATCCGTATGGAATTGCAACGCCAAGCACGCCACAAGAAGTGGCCGCTTTGATGCGAAGCATGCCGCGCCCGTCGGTGCTAGATCAGTTTAGTGCGGCTGCGCTGAATCAGTATGACGGGCGGGTCATGAAGGCGTGGGATGGCAAGCAGACGGTAGAGATGTCTGCTGGCGATCTAGCCAGAATGAACTCGTTTGGGATGCAAGCAGGGCAGAACTTGGCGGTGTCGTTGGTTGGCGCGGCGCAGTTTTCTCCACCGGGTTTGACGGTAAACACTTTCTTTGCGTCCTTGAATGGGACCACCAATGCCTTGCAAGGGAACTATACGGACGCTGCTTGGAATGGGGCCGAGGTTGTGTTGAACGTTGCAGCCGTTGGTGGCGCAAATAAGGTGGCTTCGCTATTTCGTTCAGAGCTCAATACTGAATTGAACGCAGTGATCCGTTCTGGGCTTGCCAGGGACTTGCCGAGCATGGCAGCGATGGATGGGAT
>NZ_JBFUGX010000434.1:0-3611 GCF_056402675.1 Polaromonas sp. P3_C2
GGCTCAATCTGGCGAAAACGGTCCAGCACAGATTGAGCCCAAGGTGCTGATCGCCTGCAACGGCGTGCACTACGGCGGCAAGGACATCGACCGCCGCAGCGTGGTGGCCGAGCTGGCCGCCGCGCTGCCAAGCGCCACGCACGTGATCCTTCACGAGGTGCTGCCCGGCAATTCAAATGCTATTGATTTGATAGCTGATTGCGCACACCTGCAAAGCGCCACAGCCCGAAACGATGCACAAACAGCGGCCTTCGAGCCACTCTGGCTGCCGTTTGACCATCCATTGTGGATCGTCTATTCCAGCGGCACCACCGGCCTGCCCAAACCCATCGTCCACGGCCATGGTGGCGTGGCCTTGGTGGGGCTGGCGCTGCTGCGCCTGCACAACGACCTGGCACCCAGTTATGCCGACCCGGCCAATCCGGAACGCTTTCACTGGTACAGCTCCACCGGCTGGATCATGTGGAACGTGCAGGCCGCCAGCCTGCTCAACGGTACCACCTGCTGCATCTACGACGGCAACCCGGCGGGCACGAACAAGGACAAGCCCGACTGGACCACACTGTGGCGCTTTGTCGCCAACACGCGTGCTACTTTCTTTGGTGCGGGTGCGGCCTTCTTTGCCAACTGCATGAAGGCGGGGATTGACATTGCGCAGTGTGGTGACCTGGGCCGGCTTCGTACGCTGGGCACAACTGGATCACCGCTCAGCGAAGACACGCAGCGATGGGGTACCGCGCAGTTCGCAAAGCTACGTGATCGGGAAAACCGGACACGCCTGGCCGCCGGGCCGCCCCAAGGCCAGGCAGCCCCAATTTCAGGGGAAAGGGGCAGCGTAACGCCGGAGGTACACGAAGTGAAAAGCGTGGGGGCACCAATCTGGTGGTGCAATATCTCCGGCGGGACTGATTTCGCCGGTGCGTTTATAGGCGGCAACCGCGAACTGCCCGTGGTTCCCGGCGAAATGCAATGCCGCATCCTCGGCTGCGCGGTCGAGGCCTGGAACGACAAGGGCGAGTCCGTTGTCGATGAAGTCGGTGAGCTGGTCTGCACGCAGCCGCTGCCGTCCATGCCGCTGTACTTCGTTGGCGACAAGGACAACCAACGCTACCTCGCGAGCTACTTCGACACCTACCCCGGCGTGTGGCGGCATGGCGACTGGCTCAAGGTTACGCCCTCGGGCAGCTGCATCATCTATGGCCGCAGCGATGCCACTATCAACCGCCACGGCCTGCGCATGGGCACCAGCGAGCTCTACAGCGCGATTGAGGCGCTGCCCGAAGTGCTGGACTCCATGGTGGTCGACCTCGAATACCTGAGTCGCGAAAGCTATATGCCGCTCTTTGTGGTGCTGCGGCCTGGCCATGTGCTTGACGAAGCGATGAAGGTGCGCCTGAACCAGGCCGTCAAGACGGCGTTGTCGCCGCGCTTTGTGCCCAATGAGATTTTTGTCGTGCCTGAAATCCCACGCACGCTATCCGGCAAGAAGCAGGAGCTGCCGATCAAGAAACTGCTGCTGGGCCAGCCGTTGGAGAAAGTCGTCAACAAAGACGCCATGGCCAACCCGGGCAGCCTGGACTGGTATGTGGCCTTCGCGCAAAGCCGGCGGGTGGAGACAGACCGCCCCGCGTGACGTCATGATGCCGGCCGCAAGCCGGTCAGGTCTGTTCGCGCAACCACCGCGCCAGGTCCGTCACGACCCGCAGGCCGATGGGCGACACCGCCGTGAAATGTATACAGGCATGAATGGCACTGGGGTAGTGGCGGTGCGTCACCTCTACCCCGGCAGAGTCCATGCGCCGGGCGAGGGCGTGGCCCTCGTCGCGCAGCGGGTCGTGGCCCATGGTGGCGACCCATGTGGCGGGAAGGTTCGCCAGGCCCCCTGAGTCCAGCAAAGCAAAGTCAGGATGCTTGTCCGCATCGGTCTGCTTGCCGAGATAGCTGGCCATAAACCACTGCATCACGCCCATGCTGAGAAATTTGCCTTCGTTCTCCGGGTAGGAGGCGCTGGGCTGGCTGGGGTGCTGTGCCACCGGATAGATCAGGCCGAGCGCGCGAACGGCTTTTGCGTTCACGCGCCGTGATGCCACCAGTGCCAGCTGCGCGCCGGCGCTGTCGCCGGCCACAGCGATACGGTTTGCGTCGCCGCCCAACGCAGAGGCATTTGCGAGTACCCAGCGCAAGGCGGCCTCGACGTCGTCCGGTGCGGCGGGGAAGGGGTGCTCCGGCGCCAGCCGGTAGTCCACCGCCACGACCAGCATGCCGCTGTGGTGGCACAGCGTGCGGCAAACCTTGTCGTGGGTCTCCAGATCGCCGATCACAAAACCACCGCCATGCGCATACAGCAGCACGGGCCAGGGGCCTGCAGCTTCGGGCCGGTATACACGAAGGCGCAGCGGACCGCTGGGGCCGGGGAAGCTGGTGTCGTTCACTTCCCCGATGGCTGGGGCCGGCAAGCCCAAGGTGCCGGCCAGCTCGCGGTAAACCTGCCGCGCGATGGCGGGGGGCAGGCTTTCCAGGGGCGGGTTGCCCTGCGCGGCCGCCTGCGCCAGAAAGCCGGCCAAGGCGGGGTCCAGCGGAGCCGTCTCGAGCACGGTGGGGATGGTAGATATGGTCATTGCAGTCCTTGGCAGTTCACAGTTGCAGTACAAGGGTCAGCGCGGAACCGGCTTTGCCGGGCCGCAGGCGCCTAGGGGGTGTCACCGAATTAGTTTTCCATCGCGCGCCCGCATGCCGATCTCGACATGGTCCGAAGCGTGGTGMCGCTCCCGACCGAACGAGAGCCTGAAGCCGCCCAGGTCCAGTGCTCCAAGGCTTT
This sequence comes from Polaromonas sp. P3_C2, assembly GCF_056402675.1. Classification (NCBI taxonomy): domain Bacteria; kingdom Pseudomonadati; phylum Pseudomonadota; class Betaproteobacteria; order Burkholderiales; family Comamonadaceae; genus Polaromonas; species Polaromonas sp. P3_C2. Next base: position 2,819 of record NZ_JBFUGX010000434.1, read on the forward strand.
CAATCGCCTCGCCGAGGCGCTGGCTGTCGGTGCGCGGGCCGGCACGGCGCAAGGCTTCCGTGCAGACACGCAGGTTCAGGTAGGACTCCAGGCCTTCGAAGGTCATAGCCTCGGGGCCGATGAAATCGTCTGCATCGCGCTCGAGCTCACGCACGATGGGCAGGCGGGCCACCTCGGGATTCGGCACCACGCTGGTGTAGCCCACCAGCCGGTTGCGAAACAGCCGTGTCAGCTGCGTCAGCCCCGCCGTCGACAAAGTGGCGATGGTGGACGGCACACTGTCATAGGCTGCGGCCGGAAGCCGCCCCAGCGCATCCAGCACCTCGTTGCCCAGGTTGAGTACCAGGGCCTGCGGCGCGGCCTTGGCCACGTCGCGGAATGCCGCTTCGATGGACGACAGCCGCGCGTCGGCGGTGATGCGTGTGACCTGCCGGCCGTCGCGTTGCAAGGCTGCCACCAGCGCCTCGGTGCGCGCCGGTTCGGAACCGTCGGCCAGCACCGCCACCCGGGTGACGCCGATGGATGCCAGCTGGCGCGCCAGTGCATCGGCYTCTCGCGCATCATCCGGCCGCAGGCTGAAAACATGGCGGACATCGGGAGAACGCAAAGCCGACGCGCCCGACATCGGGCCGACCAGCGGCACGCGAAGTTCACGCGTGGCCTGGGCGGCCTCAAGGCAGGCCCGTTCACCGAGGCAATTGGCGATGAGCACTGCCTTGTGCTGGCCCACCAGGATGCGCAGGTTGGCCGCCACGCGCCGTGGGTCGCCGCCGTCATCCAGCGTCACCAGCTC
>NZ_JBFUGX010000435.1:0-3609 GCF_056402675.1 Polaromonas sp. P3_C2
CGCGCGCGCTGCTCGTTCAGCTGCGCCGCGGCCGTTTCGCGCCGCAGCCGCGCAGACAGGTGGCTGATGGTCAGCGCCACCAGCAGCATGCTGAAAATCGCAATCAGGTGATCCCGGCTCTCCACCTCAAAGGTAAAACGCGGCGGCACAAAAAAGTAGTTCAGCGCCGTCACCGCCACCAGCGCCGAGGCCACAGATTCCTTCCAGCCCATGGTGTAAGACACCACCACCACGACCAGCACATACAGCATGGCCTGGCTGGCAATCGTGACTTGCCTGTCGAGCAGCAGCCCGCCGCCGGTGGCGGCTGCCAGCAGCAGGGCCACGATGGCCCAGTGGCGCAAACTTGTGCCGGTGGCGGGTGTAGGTTCAGCAGCTTTCATCATCAGAAGCCCAGCGTACCATCGGCCGCATCAGGATTGCATCAGGAAGGCTTGGGGGGTGTGGCGAGGGGCTGGGCATGTCCCAGAGCCGCAAAATGCCCGGAATTCTTGACTTGTATCAACTTTTACCTATAAAAAGTGCCTGCAGCCCAATAGGAATCTGCGCGAGCAGCTATGAAATTGATAGCGAATAGACCCCTGCGGCACAGCCTTCCCGCTCCTTGTTGCCCCCCCGCGACCACACATAACCCCACTGCCAAAATCGCCTCATCCTGTTAAGCTGGCTGCCCGACTTTTCATAACGATTTGAGAGACAACACCATGCCCGGACTCCTCCCCAACGTTGACCCTGACGGACTGCTCGAGTTTTCGGTGGTCTACACCGACCGCGCCCTCAACCACATGTCAAAAAGCTTCCAGGGCGTGATGAGCGACATCTCGCGCATCCTCAAAGACGTGTACAAGGCGCACGCCGTGGCCCTGGTGCCCGGCAGCGGCACCTACGGCATGGAAGCCGTGGCCCGCCAGTTCGCGGGAGGCAAGCACGTCATGGTCATCCGCAACGGCTGGTTCAGCTACCGCTGGACGCAAATCTTTGACATGGGCCACATCCCCGCGTCGCACACCGTGCTCAAGGCCAAACAAACCGGCCCCGGCGCGCAAGCCCCCTGGGCGCCCGCACCCATTGCCGACGTGGTCGCCGCCATCGCCAAAGAAAAGCCCGCACTCGTTTTTGCCCCRCACGTCGAAACCGCTTCCGGCATGATCCTGCCCGACAGCTACCTGCAGGCTGTGGCCGCCGCGGTGCATGCGGTGGGCGGCCTCTTTGTGCTCGACTGCATTGCCTCCGGCGCCATGTGGGTCGACATGAAGGCCACCGGCGTTGACCTGCTCATCTCCGCCCCGCAAAAAGGCTGGAGCAGCTCACCCTGCTGCGCCATGGTCATGCTCAGCGAGCGCGCCCGCGCCGCGATAGACGGCACCGCCAGCTCCAGCTTTGCCTGCGACCTGAAAAAGTGGATGCAGATTATGGAAACGTATGAAAACGGCGGCCATGCCTACCACGCCACCCTGCCCACAGACGCCCTCACGCGCCTGCGCGCCGCGATGAAAGAAACGCAAGACTACGGTTTTGCCAAAGTGAAGGCCGAGCAGGAAGCCCTGGGTAGCAAGGTGCGCAAACTGTTTGAAAGCCGCGGCCTGCCCAGCGTGGCCGCCGAAGGCTTCAAGGCCCCGGGCGTGGTCGTCAGCTACACCACAGACCCTGACATCCAGTCCGGCAAAAAATTTCTTGCACAAGGTTTGCAAACCGCTGCCGGCGTGCCGCTGCAGTGCGATGAGGGCGCCGACTTCAAGACTTTCCGCGTCGGCCTGTTTGGCCTCGAGAAATGGCACCAGTCTGACCGCACTGTCGGCCAGCTCGCTGCCGCACTCGACCAGATCGGCCTGACCGAGAAGGCGCGCCAGGCTGTCGCGGCCTGAGCGGCTGTTTCTCATCGGGAGCTTCGGCTCCCTTTTTTATGTCCGCTTTCCGTTTTAATCCATCCCTTTATCTATTCATTCCTAAAGAGACGTGTCCATGAAATGCGCTTTGGTCGGTTCCCGTTTTTTCGCAGCCTCGGTGTTTGAGGCGCTTCGCAAAGAAGAAGGCATTGAGTTCACCAGCATCGTCGCCCCCGCTGAAGACGACCGGCTGGCGATTGCAGGGCGCGCCGCCGGCATCCCCGTGCATGTGCTGGCCAACCCCAAGATCGTCCCCGGCGAGGCGATTGCCGAAGGCACCGAACTCATCATCGCCGCGCACACGCATGCCCGCGTGAGCGACGACGCACTGGCACGCTCGCGCCTGGGCGGCATCGGCTACCACCCCTCGCTGTTGCCACGCCACCGCGGCATCGCGGCCGTCGAATGGACGATTCTGGAAGGCGACCCGATTGCCGGCGGCTCCGTTTACCACCTGGCCGACGGCTGGGACGCCGGCGCCATCGCCGCGCAAGACTGGTGTTTTGTCAAAAAAGGCGAAACCGCCCGCGAACTGTGGGAGCGCGCCCTCGCGCCCATGGGCCTGGCGCTGCTCAGCAAAGTCGTGCACCACGCCCGCCTGCAAGGCAGCCTGCCCGCCGATGTGCAAGACCCAGCCTTCGCCACCCGCGCCCCCATGCTGCGCAAGGCCGTGGTGCTGACCGAAGAGGTCTCATCCGCCAACACTTCGTTGGTTGTCTCCATCGTCGGCACAGACCGGCAAGGCATCGTCAGTTCCCTGGCCGACAAAGCCCAACGCTTCGGCGCCAACTGGGCCGCCAGCCGCATGACACGCCTGGCCGGTGAATTCGCCGGCATGGTCCACTTCGAAGTCCCGCGCGAAAACGCCGACAACCTCGCCACCTCGCTGCGCGGCCTGCAGTCCAGCGGCCTGCAAGTGGTCGTAGCAAAGAGTGACGGCGCCAACACCCCCGCCGCCCTGCGCGTGTTTGAACTCGAACTGGTAGGCGAAGACCGCCTGGGCATCGTCAGCAACCTGACCAAGATGCTCGCCGAGCGCGGCATCAGCATCGAGAGCATTCACACCGACATCGTGCGCAGCGGTGTCTCGGGCAAGCAGACTTTCAAGGTCGAGGCGCATTTGCTGGTGCCGGCCAATTTGTCGGTAGAGGCGTTGCAGAAGGAACTGGGTACCCTGGCCAGCGAGATGATGCTGGATATTGCGTTGGGGGAGCGGCAGCTTGCTGTCGGGTAAGTCGACACGCCCCTCGGGCACGAAGTGAGCTAAGAGTACGGAATAGCAATGGTTGACATCGTTGTGGCGGTGGTGGTTGTCGGCGCCCTGGGTGTGCTGCCCATCGTTGGGCTCATCATTCAGGTGTGGCGCGACCGCCGGGGCAAGCGGAGGAATGCGCAGGGCCGGTGTTATGCCTGCGGCGGGTCGGGCTTTCTATGGCCTCTGCCTCACTACAAAGGCGCAACCTTCAATTACTGCCTGCCATGCAGTCAACGCCAGCGCCGGATGTCCACGATGACCGGACTGATCGCTGCCGGGGTTCTGGTGGTGGGCTTATGTACTTGGTTGATCGCTCGCGAGCTTTAAGAGATTTCGCTTGGAGGAGCGGCAGATTTCTGGCAAGTGAGCTGAGATTCGGTTTGTCCGGCGTGGTGGCTGCGAGTGCTGGCAGTAACGAAAATCATGATTTGCTGTAATAGCCCTGAGTTCAAGCAACACTACCAATCC
>NZ_JBFUGX010000436.1:0-3607 GCF_056402675.1 Polaromonas sp. P3_C2
ATTGCAGGTCACGCAGCAGAACCTTGTGTTCTTTGCCTGCCAGTTCCATCTGGAGGATGGAAGCATGGAACGCTTCTTTCTTGATGGCGTGGAACAACGCGTTGTGATCGAGCTCGATCAGCGTGGGTTCACCGGTGCCACCGTAAACAATACCGGGCGTACGGCCGGTGATGYGGAGACGGCGGCTCGCACCCGTGCCCTGCTTTGCGCGCTCAAAAGCGACGAATTTCATAATCAACTCCAATAAAGAACGGACCGCGACCAGTCTCGTTCTGGTTTAAAAAGCTGCTTTTGCCTCATGACAAACATCATGGAGCGAGGGCAGCTACTTTTTGCTTCAGATCAGAACAGGTTGTCCTGGTCCGAAAACAAACTCATGACCGACTCTCCCTTGGCGATGCGCTGAATGGTTTCAGCGATCAGCGGCGCCACGGAGAGCTGGCGAATCTTTGTGCAACCCACGGCATTGGGGCTCAACGGAATGGTGTTGGTAATCACCACCTCATCAAGTGCGTCGCCCTTGGCGATGCGGTCAATGGCCGGGCCCGAAAAAATCGGGTGCGTGCAATATGCGTAAACCTTCTTGGCGCCGCGCTCTTTCAGCACTTCAGCCGCCTTCACCAGCGTGCCGGCCGTGTCGATCATGTCGTCCATGATCACGCAGTTGCGGCCTTCAATGTCGCCGATCACGTGCATCACTTCGGACACGTTCGCCTTGGGGCGGCGCTTGTCGATGATGGCCATGTCGCAGCCCAGCTGCTTGGCCAGCGCCCGGGCGCGCACCACGCCGCCCACATCGGGCGACACGACCATCAGGTCGGTGTAATTCTTCTGGCGCAGGTCGCCCAGCAACACCGGCGACGCATAAATGTTGTCGACCGGAATATCAAAAAAGCCCTGGATCTGGTCGGCATGCAGATCCATCGTCAAAACACGCGACACGCCCACTGCCTGCAGCATGTTGGCCACCACCTTGGCTGTGATCGGCACCCGCGCCGAACGTGGGCGGCGGTCTTGCCGGGCATAGCCGAAATACGGAATCACCGCGGCGATGCGCTCGGCCGAAGCCCGTTTCAACGCATCAACCATGATCAGCAGTTCCATCAGGTTGTCGTTGGTCGGTGCGCAGGTCGACTGCACCACAAACACATCACGGGCCCGAACGTTCTGCTGGATCTCGACGGTGACTTCGCCATCCGAAAAGCGGCCGACATGGGCTGCACCCAGTGAAATGCCCAGGTGCTGGGCGATATCGGAGGCCATGCTCGGATTGGCATTGCCGGTGAAAACCATGAAGTCGGGATGGTGCGGTTGCATGTGGGGCCCAGCTGCTACAAGGACTTGAACGTGGCTGAAATTTTTATCGGAGCAAAATACGCACGGGGACAACACGCTGCAACGGGGCTTGGCAGTGAGCGCCGCTTGCCTGTTTCCAAAAACACACAGACCCGCTGATACACATCACGCGGGTCTGTCAGGAGTCACACGGGCCCGCTCCGGGCGGGACCGCAACACCGGGGCTACGGCCCACGGCGAATAATTTGGCAGGGGTGGAAGGATTCGAACCTGCGAATGCCGGAATCAAAATCCGGTGCCTTAACCAGCTTGGCGACACCCCTACACAGGACAGTTGTTGTTGCCAACAACAGACCTATAAACTTTTCCATTTAGGTCGCTTGAAAGCGCATTTCAAAGAGCGGTTATTTTACCAACCAGCCAGAGGATGCGCCTCCAAATTGCTGCATGTCCGGACTATCCAGTCATCAGGCAAACCTGAAAGATCCGTCAAATCCGTGCCATGCGGCAGTTGCGCAAATACAGCACTTCCGGAGCCGGTCATGCGTCCTTGAAGATGTTTCGTTTTCAGCCAGTCGATCGACTGGCCAATCTGCGGGCACATCTCCTGCGCTACCGGCTGCAAGTCGTTGCGGCCGAATCCGAAATCAACCGATCTCAAAGGGCCTTCAGCATTTGCAGCAAAGCCTTGGATTGTAGCAGTTTCTGTGTCGCGTTTGAGCCCCGGCGCGCTGAAAATTCGTGGCGTGGAGACGCCGGCAGGAGGCTTGACCACCACAAAACGGGCTGGCGGCAAGGCGAGCGGCGTGATTTTTTCACCAATGCCTTCCACCCAGGCGTGGCCGCCGGACAGGAAAAAGGGGACATCGGCGCCCAGCGACAGGGCGATGGCGTGCAGTTTTGGGATCGGCAGGCGCACACCCCAAAGCCGCTGCAGCGCCAGCAGGCAGCTGGCGGCGTCGGATGAACCCCCACCCATGCCGGCTTGCGAAGGGACGTTTTTTTGCAGACCAATGTGGACGCCCAAAGGCGTGCCGCAAGCCGCCTGCAGCGCCCTGGCCGCCCGTACACACAAGTCCTCGGCGGGCAAGGCCTGGGATTCGCCGGGGTTGCCCTCGTTGAGTTGGCCAAGGTCTTCCCGGGTGATCCGGCCATCGGGGCGCAGCTCAAAGTGAAGGGTGTCGCACCAGTCGATCAGCATGAAGGCGGATTGCAACAGGTGGTAGCCATCGGGCCTGCGTCCGGTGATGTGCAGGAAAAGGTTCAGTTTGGCAGGCGCCGGCACGTCATACAGGGCCTGGAGCGGCTGCGCGGCGTATCGGACGGGGGCGGTATGGGTCGTCATGAACTGGGAGTGCCAAAGCAACAGGAGCCAGGAGGGTGAAGGTACAGGAGGCCTTGCGGAGAAGCCGGGACATCCGTCCCGGAATTATTGGTCAAGGACCACACGCAGGTCGGCTGGGGGTGCCGGCTGCACCCGGCTGGCCGTGATGCGGCCTTCGGCGTAACGGGAAAGGTCTGCAGACCAGCCGCTGACGCTGGCATTGTCGCCCTGCAGCCAGGCAAAGAGCGCGGTCACCGGGACGGCCGCACCTGTCGCCTGGGCCATCAGCTCATCCACCGAGGAAAACCGCTGGATCTTGCCATTGCCTGAGTCGAGTACGGCTTCACCGGGCGACCAGCGGAGCACCCCCAGCACGCTGCCCAAAGGACTGATCAGCGAGAGTTCGCCGCGCTCGGGTTGGCCCTTGAGCTCGAAGCTGGCCGAAAAGGACTGCACGGGTTCGCTTTGGACCTGCAGGCTGATACGGCCTGTCCGAAGCTCATTTTTTGAGACATTTGTGCCGGAAAGCCTTTGCGGTTGAGCGCAACCAGCTATCAAAAAAGGAGCAATAGCGCAGGCGCATACCAGGCCCAGACGGATCAGGTGGACACGCAGTGCAGGCGGCAGGACGCGAATTCCCGTCACAGCTTCACGCGCAGGCGCTTGAGCGTCTCGAGCAGGGTCTCGTTTTCGGGACTCAGCAGCCGGCCTTCTTTCCAGATGGCCACGGCGCGGTCACGCTGGCCTGTGGTCCAGAGTACTTCGCCGAAGTGGGCCGCGATTTCGGCGTCGGGTTTGGCTTTGTAAGCGGCTTCAAAGATCTTGATGGCTTCCGAGGTGTTGCCCATTCGGAATTCGACCCAGCCCAGGCTGTCCTTGATGAATGGATCGGCGGGCGCATATTCGAGCGCTTTGCGAATCAGATCACGCGCTTCCGGCAGGCGCACGCTGCGATCCGCAAATGAATAGCCCAGGGCGTTGTAAGCG
>NZ_JBFUGX010000437.1:0-3583 GCF_056402675.1 Polaromonas sp. P3_C2
GGATGAACGATTGGGGGATGGCCATAACCGATTGTAGAAACAACAAGGCCCTGCGACGGCAGGGCCTTGTAATTCACGGGGTATCGGGCGGTTTAGTCACCCAGGACGAGCCCTTCACGCCGCGGATCGGCGCCGCCGAAGAAGCCCTCGGGTGTTCTCTGAATGGCTTGCAGGCCGCTGGTCATGGTTTGTTCGCGTACCTCGGCGCCGCGGCTTCGCAGCGCCTCGACGGTGGCCGGCGAGAAACGTTTTTCTTCMAGGATGCTCGGGCCGTTGAGTGAGGCGAAGTTGGGCAGGTCGATCGCCTGCTGGGCATTGAGGCCCCAGTTCAGCGTGCCGTAAAGCGTCTTGGCCGTGAAGTGAATGATCAGCGCACCGCCGGGGCTGCCGCCGCTCATGACGAGCTGGCCTGAGGTTTTGTCAAACACGAGCGTAGGCGCCATCGACGAGCGCGGGCGTTTGCCGGCCTGCACACGATTGGCCACGGGCTTGCCGTCGGCATCGGTCGGGGCAAAGCTGAAGTCGGTGAGTTCGTTGTTCAGCAAAAAGCCGCCAGCCTTGCCGGTGCCGCCATCGGTCATCAGGCGCGAACCGAACTGGTCTTCAATCGTCGTGGTCATGGCGATCGCGTTGCCGTAGCCGTCGATGATGCTGATGTGCGAGGTACCGTACTCGGGCTGGTCGGGCATGGGCGCATAGGCGGTGGTGACGGCGCCTGGAACGCCCGGTTTGGCGGTCTTCATGCTCGGGCCTGCGGGCTGGATCAGCTTGGCGCGCTCGCTGAGATAGGCCGGTGCGAGAAGGCTCATCCAGTTGCCGCCCGGCGGCTGCACGAAATCAGGGTCACCCAGGTATTGCGCACGGTCGGCAAAGGCCAGGCGCGAGGCCTCGGTGTAGAGGTGCAGCCAGTCGGCCGAAGGCGTGGGCGACACGGTGCCGGGAACACCGCCGGTGCCGGTGACCAGGCCCAGGGTGCTGGCCGGCGTGTTGTTCAGGATGCCGAGGATCTGCCCGACCGCAATCGCGCCCGAGCTGGGCGGCGGCATGCCGCAGAGGCGGTAGGCCTTGCCGGCCGCGCTGTAGTCGGAGCAGATCGGGTCGCGCTTTTTGGGCTGGTAGCCGGCCAGGTCGCCCAGGGCCAGCTTGCCGGGGTTGGTGGCGTGGCCCTGCACTTTGGTGACGATGGCTTGCGCGACTTTGCCTTCGAGCAGCGCGCTGGAGCCTTTGGCAGCGATCTGTCGCAGCACGTCGGCGAGCGCCGGGTTGCGCAAGACGGAGCCCACATCGACGGGGCTGCCGTCGGCCTTGTAGAAGTAGGCTGCGGCGGTGGCGTCCTTCTTCAGGTGCACTTCACTCTTGAGCAAGGTATTGAGCCGCGGGCTGACCTTGAAGCCGTTTTCTGCGAGCTGGATGGCCGGCACAAAGAGCTGGGCCCAGGGCAGGCGACCGTATTGCTTGTGGGCCATCTCCAGCATGCGCACCGTGCCGGGCGTGCCGACGGAGCGGCCGCCGACCACGCCGTCGTAAAACGGTATCGGTTTGCCGTCGGCGCCGATAAACAGCTTTTCGTCCACCGCTGCGGGCGCGGTTTCGCGGCCGTCAAAGGCCTCGACCTTGCCGCCGTTGGCGTGCAGCAGGAAGGCGCCGCCACCTATGCCGCTCGATTGCGGCTCCACCAGCGTGAGCACCATTTGCACTGCAATTGCAGCGTCGATGGCCGAACCACCGGCTTTGAGTACCTGGTAACCCGCATCCGTGGCCAGCGGGTTGGCGGCGGCCACGGCGAAGGTCTTGGTGGCCCAGCCGGGCTTGGGGGTGAAGCCCGAAGAGCCCTCGGGCTGCATGTACTTGGTGCCGCGCGCGACTTCATCGGCGGGGACCTGGTAGTTAAATGCGGTGGGGCTGCTGGCGCAGGCGGCAAGCAGCGCGGTGGCTGCCAGCGCCGGGAAGGCGTGTCTCATGCGATATCCTTGAATGTAGTTGTAGCTTGTGGCAGGACCCTGTGCCTGCGCTGTTGAATATATCGAGCGGCCCCGCGCCTCACAATGGCGTTTCAGAGAAATCACTCTTCCATGGAATTTGACAATCTCGATGCCTTGCGCGTGCTGCTGGCTACGGCGGAAACTGGCAGCCTTACAGCAGCGGGCAAGCGCTGCCGGCTGTCTACAGCGGCCGTCAGTGCGGCGATCAAGCGGCTGGAAACCTCGCTGGGTGTACGTCTGTTTGAGCGAACCACACGCGCCGTGCGGCCCACGGCCGAGGGTGCTGTCATGGTCGACCATGCCCGCCGCGCGCTCGAGCTGGTGTCCGAAGGCCAGGCCAAAGTCCGTGCCGGCACCTTCGGCTTGACGGGCAGCATCCGGATCACCGCCACAGCCATGCTGGCCCGCGAGATGCTGGCCTACTGGCTGGCCGAATTTGCCAACACTCACCCGGGTATTGAAATCGACCTGCAGATCAGCGATGCGCGTGTGGACCTGGTGCGCGAGGGCATCGACATCGCCCTGCGCAACGGGCCGCTGATGGATTCGACCCATTCGGCGCGCCTGCTGGCGCCGGCCCGGCGCGTGGCTTGTGCGGCCCCGGACTATCTGGCGCGCCGCGGCACGCCGCTGGAGCCATGCGAGCTTGTGCAGCACGACTGCCTGGTTTGCCATGTGCGCGAGCGCCGGCAAGATCAGTGGCAGTTCGAATTGCAGGGAGAGGCCAGCGCGCCTTTTCAGGTGCGCGTGGCTGGGCCGCTGGCCTGTAACGACGCATCCATTGCGCTGCAGTGGGCGCTGGAGGGGCGGGGCATCGTCTACCAGTCCGAGATCGACCTCATGGCCTCTTTGGCCAGCGGCAAGCTGGTGCGCCTCTTTGCGGGTCACCTGGGTGAGCCGGCGCCGCTTTATGCGGTGGTGCCCAGCCGACGCTATGTGCCGGCCCGCGTCAACGAGGTGATTGAACGGCTTTCAGCGCTGCTGACCGAACGGCTGGCAGCGCTGCACCCGCCTGCGGCCTAGGCTCAACGTGGTGCGAGGCGAATCGCGCCGTCCAGGCGAATCACTTCACCATTGAGCATGTCGTTTTCGATGATGTGTTTGGCCAGGCGCGCATAGTCTTGCGGTGTGCCCAAGCGCGAGGGGAAGGGCACGCCGGCAGCCAGCGAGTCCTGCACTTCCTGCGGCATGCCAAAAAGCATGGGCGTGCCGAAAATGCCGGGCGCGATGGTCATGTTGCGGATGCCGTTGCGCGCGAGGTCGCGGGCAATCGGCAAGGTCATGCCGACAATGCCGCCCTTGGAGGCGCTGTAAGCGGCCTGGCCGATCTGGCCGTCGTAGGCTGCGACCGAGGCGGTCGAAATCAGCACACCGCGCTCACCGGTGGCTTCAGGGTCGTTCTTGCACATGGCGTCGGCTGCCAGGCGGATCATGTTGAAGCTGCCGACGAGGTTGACGGTGATGGTTTTGCTGAAGGCGCCCAGGCTGTGCGCGCCGTTCTTGCCCACGGTTTTTTCGGCGGGCGCAATGCCGGCGCAGTTCACCAGGCCCATCAGTTTGCCCATGGCAACCGCCTTGGCCACCACGGCCTGGCCGTCGGC
>NZ_JBFUGX010000438.1:0-3581 GCF_056402675.1 Polaromonas sp. P3_C2
GTAATTTCCTAATCGGAGTGTTTTTATGCAAATGAAATTAAAACTGACAGTAGTGGCTGCTCTCGCTGCAGTAGCGGGTTTTGCCTCTGCCCAAGACGCAGTGATCAAGATCGGTCACGTGGCGCCGCTGTCCGGCTCGCAAGCCCATTACGGCAAAGACAATGAAAACGGCGTGCGCATGGCCATCGAAGAMCTGAACGCACAAAACGTGGTCATCGGCGGCAAAAAGGTCAAGTTTGAAATTGTTGCTGAAGATGACGCCGCTGATCCAAAACAGGGCACCGCCGCTGCACAAAAGCTGTGCGACTCCAAAGTCGCCGGCGTGGTCGGCCACCTGAATTCCGGAACCACCATTCCTGCCTCCAAGGTCTACAACGATTGCGGCATCCCCCACGTTACGGGCGCTGCAACCAACCCCAACCTGACCAAGCCAGGCTACAAAACCACCTACCGCATCATTGCCAATGACAACGCCCTGGGCGCTGGCCTGGCTTTTTATGCCGCCGACACGCTGAAGCTGAAGAAAGTCGCCATCATTGACGACCGTACGGCTTACGGCCAGGGCGTTGCTGAAGTGTTCAAGAAAACGGCCCTGGCAAAAGGCATGACCGTGGTTGACGAGCAGTTCACCACCGACAAAGCCACCGACTTCATGGCCATCCTGACCGCCATCAAGGCCAAAGCACCTGACGCGATCTTCTTCGGCGGCATGGACCCACAAGGCGGCCCAATGCTGCGCCAGATGGAACAACTCGGCATGGGCAACGTCAAGTACTTCGGCGGCGACGGCATCTGCACCGCRGAAMTYGCCAAGCTGWCSGCMGGCGCCAAGACSMTSGGCAACGTGRTYTGCGCYGAAGGCGGCGCMTCGCTGGSCAARATGCCAGGCGGCGAAGCCTGGATGAAGCGCTACGAAGCCAAGTATCCAAAGCAGTTCCAGGTTTACAGCCCGTACACCTACGACGCTACCTTCGTTCTGGTTGACGCCATGAAGCGTGCCGGTTCCTGGGATCCAAAGGTTTACACCCCTGAGCTGATTAAAACCAACTTCAAGGGCGTGACCACCACGATCGCTTTTGAACCCAATGGCGAACTGAAGAACCCCGCCATCACCCTGTACGTCTACAAAGACGGCAAGAAGTCTGCCCTGAACTAATCGTTCACCGCAAACAAAAAGCCACCGCAAGGTGGCTTTTTTTTGCCCGGAAAAACCCCGGGAAGACCGGAAGTGAGGCGCCGAAAGTGGAGCGGGCACAAAAAAGCCCAGCAAGCTGGGCTTTTAGGAGTTTTTGCCACCGTGTGGAAACTCACGGCGACGAGACTGTTTGGCGGAAGAGGCGGGATTCGAACCCGCGGTAGGTTTAACCCTACGCACGCTTTCCAGGCGTGTGACTTAAACCGCTCATCCACCCTTCCGCGAAGCCTTCGATTATAGCAGTGCTGCGAACAGACGGAGGCAGGAGTTGCACCCGACGCGCAACAGGCTCAGTGGAGTGCGCCCTGGAACCGGTGCTTTTCCAGCAGGGCCAGGGAGACGAATTCCAGCGCCTTGCTGTGCGTCGACTCCAGCACGACAGGCGGCGCAAAGCCGGCCTCCAGCGCTTCGCGCCAGCGGTTGGCACACAGGCACCAGCGGTCATTCGGCTGAAGGCCCGCAAAGCGGTACGCAGGCTGCGGCGTGGAAAGATCGTTGCCGCGGCTGGCGGAAAAAGCCAGAAATTCACGCGTGACGCGAACGCATACCAGGTGGGACCCCGCATCCGACGCATCCGTGTTGCAGCAACCGTCACGAAAGTAGCCGGTCAGCGGATCATAGGAGCAGGGCACCAAATCCGTGCCCAGTACATTTTTTGCGCTCATGGGTGCGTTCACGTGCTGTCGGCAAAAAAGCCCGTCGTCACACCTTGTTGGCTTGCACCATCTTCATGGCCGAGCTGATGAGGGCGGTGACTTCCGTCATGTTGCTGGGTACCACCAACGTGGTTTTGGCGTCCCTGGCTACCTTGGAATAGGCGTCAACCGCCTGTTCGGCCACCTTGAGCTGAACGGCCTGTTCGCCGCCGGGCTGGCGGATTGCGGCCGCGACCATTTCGATGGCTTTTGCATTGGCGTCGGCAACGGCCATGATGGCGGCGGCTTCACCTTGGGCGTTGTTGATGGCAGCCAGTTTTTCGCCTTCCGAGCGGGCAATGAAGGCTTCACGTTCGCCGGTGGCGATATTGATCTGCTCCTGGCGGCGGCCTTCGGAAGCAGCGATCAGAGCCCGCTTCTCACGCTCTGCCGTAATTTGCGACTGCATGGCATGCAGAATCTCTTTGGGGGGCGTCAAGTCCTTGATTTCGTAGCGCAGGACTTTCACACCCCAGTTCAGGGCGGCCTCGTCAATGGCGGCAACAACCTGCGCATTGATGATGTCGCGTTCTTCAAAGGTCTTGTCGAGTTCGAGCTTGCCGATCACGGAACGCAGGGAGGTCTGCGCCAGTTGCGTGACAGCCACGATGTAGTTGGATGAGCCGTAGCTGGCCCGCATCGGGTCCGTGACCTGGAAATACAGGATGCCGTCGACCTGCAGCTGCGTGTTGTCGCGGGTAATGCAAACCTGGCTGGGAACGTCAAGCGGGATTTCCTTCAGGCTGTGCTTGTAGGCGACGCGGTCAATAAAGGGAACCAGGAAGTTGAGGCCCGGCGTCAGGCTTGCGTGATATTTACCCATACGTTCGATGACCCAGGCATTTTGCTGGGGAACGAATTTGACGGCGCGGATGACGAAGATGACCGCGACGATGAGAATAATGAGTGCTACATAAGATGACATGGTGATTCCCTCAGATTTTTTCTACGACCAATTTGCTGCCAATAACTTCCCGAATACGGTGGGCGCCCGCCGAAGGCGTGCCATCAACCGCCTGAACAACCGCCCATTGCGCGCCGCGGTAGCGTACGAGCGCCGTGCCGTCCGCTTGCCAGTCATCGACCTGTACCGTTTCACCAATATCCATGTTGACGTCCGGATTGGTTCCTGCCGATAACGCCTTGGGCCCCCGACCCCGAATGAAATGGGTAACGCCCACGGTGGCCGAGCCGACAACGGCCGCCGTAACGAGTTGCAGGGCCGTCGAGGCGCCCAAATGAGCGGCAATTGCAGCGGCTGCCAAGCCTACCGCGATCATCAGCAGGTAAAAAGTTCCGGTTACCAGCTCCACCGCGACTGCCGTACCTGCCAGCAGCCACCAGATAGTCGATTCACTCATGCATCCTCCTTTTGTCGGTCATCCGCTACATTTTGGGGCAATTAGACCCCAAGGCAAGCGTAGCGCAACAATATGTCCTTACACTTCGCTGCTTGGAAAAAGCKTCCTCTCACCGCCCGGGCTCAACCTGTCTATGCCCTTTGAGCGTTTCCCATGCCCTCCGACAGGTTCAGGGCGACCATGAACTCCAGCCCAAGCCATGAAATTCCGCTTTCCCATCGTCATCATCGACGAAGACTTCCGCTCCGAGAACACCTCCGGTCTGGGCATCCGTGCGCTGGCGCAAGCCATTGAAACCGAGGGCTTCGAAGTCCTGGGGGTGACCAGTTA
>NZ_JBFUGX010000439.1:0-3580 GCF_056402675.1 Polaromonas sp. P3_C2
ATAGAGCTGTTTTGTTTCGGTGGACTTGAATTCACGAAGAAAATTCGCCGAGAATTTCGAGATAAATTCTTTTTTTAGCGGTTTGGGCGCATTGGTTGATTTCAGCATTTGGGTCAACATGGGCTCAAACAATGGGATCATCTGGTCGGCCATGGTGTCATACATCTTGTCGAATCCGGTCTGGGCCATCAGGCGAACGGCAAGCACGCGACGCTTCTCCATCTCCGCCGCGGAAACTGTTTGCGCGTGTGCCGCCTGCAGTCCGAGCAGAAAAAAACAGAGCAGCAGCGAACGGGATAACCGATTCATCGGTCAATCTCTCCAAACACAATATCCATGGTGCCGATCACAGCAACGGCATCGGCGATCATGTGGCCGCGCGACATTTCGTCCATAGCCGCGAGATGCGGAAAACCCGGCGGGCGGATCTTCAAGCGATAGGGCTTGTTGGCACCGTCGCTGACGATGTAGATGCCGAACTCGCCCTTGGGGTGCTCGACCGCCGCATAGGCTTCACCTTCGGGCACGTGAAAACCTTCGGTGAAGAGCTTGAAGTGGTGAATCAGCTCTTCCATGTTGGACTTCATGGATTCGCGGTCGGGTGCGGCAACCTTGTGGTTGCTGGTGATCACGGGGCCGGGGTTGACGCGCAACCAGTCAATGCACTGCTTGATGATGCGGTTGGACTGGCGCATCTCTTCGATGCGGACCAGGTAACGGTCATAGCAGTCGCCGGTTTTGCCGACCGGGATGTCGAAGTCCATCTTGTCATAGACGTCGTAGGGCTGTTGCTTGCGCAGGTCCCAGGCGAAACCCGAACCGCGGAGCATGGGGCCGGTAAAGCCGAGGTTGAGGGCTCGCTCAGGCGACACAACGCCGACACCCACGGTGCGCTGCTTCCAGATGCGGTTGTCGGTCAGCAGGGTTTCGTACTCATCGACATAAGCCGGGAATTTGTTGCTGAAGTCCTCGATGAAGTCGAGCAACGAACCCTGGCGGTTCTCATTGAGCGCTGCGATGGCCTTGGCGTTCTTGACCTTGCTGACGCGGTACTGCGGCATGCTGTCGGGCAGGTCGCGGTAGACGCCGCCCGGGCGGAAGTAGGCCGCATGCATGCGCGCGCCGGACACGGCTTCGTACATGTCGAACAACGCCTCGCGCTCGCGGAAGCAGTAAATCAGGATGTTCATCGCGCCGCAGTCGAAACCGTGCGCACCCAGCCATAGCAGGTGGTTGAGCAGGCGCGTGATTTCGGCGTACATCACGCGGATGTACTGCGCGCGCACCGGCACGTCGACGCCGAGCAGCTTCTCGATGGCCAGACAGTAGGCGTGCTCGTTGGACATCATCGAGACGTAGTCCAGCCTGTCCATGTAGGGCAGCGACTGGATGTAAGTCTTGCTTTCGGCGAGCTTTTCAGTGGCACGGTGTAGCAGGCCAATGTGTGGGTCGGCGCGCTGGATCACTTCGCCGTCGAGCTCGAGCACCAAGCGCAACACACCGTGCGCTGCGGGATGCTGTGGCCCAAAGTTGAGCGTGTAATTTTTGATTTCAGCCATGGGGTATCTTCTGTCGACGCTGCTTACTGCAGGCCGCCGTAGTTGTCTTCACGGATCACACGCGGAGTGATCTCACGCGGCTCAATGGTGACCGGCTGGTAAATCACGCGCTTTTGCTCAGGGTCGTAGCGCATCTCCACATGGCCCGAGGTCGGGAAATCCTTGCGGAAAGGATGGCCGATGAAACCGTAATCGGTCAGGATTCGACGCAGGTCATTGTGGCCTTCAAAGATGATGCCGTAGAGATCGAAGGCTTCGCGCTCGAACCAGTTGGCCGAGTTCCAGATGCCATTGAGCGAATCCACCACGGGGAAATCGTCGTCGGGGCAGAACACCTTGAGGCGAACGCGCTGGTTGAGGCTGACGGACAGCAGATGCGACGCCACGCAGTAGCGCAGGCCGTCGTACTGACCGTCCTTGTATTCGGAATAGTCGACACCACACAGATCGATGAGCTGCTCGAAGCGGCAACCTGGCGCATCGCGCAGCAGGGTTGCGGCCGCGAGGTAATCGGCGGCGGCGACCGTGAGGGTGATTTCACCCAGAGCGGTCTTCAGGCTTTTGACCTTGTCGCCGAGCACCGCATGAATCGTTTCGGCGAGTTGTTCCATGGACACAGGAGAAGAGGACATGCTTTATGCCCTCGCAATCGTGTTGGTGCGACGAATTTTCTGCTGTAGCTGGATGATGCCGTACATCAGCGCTTCGGCCGTGGGCGGGCAGCCGGGCACGTAGACGTCCAYCGGCACGATGCGGTCGCAGCCGCGAACCACGGAATAGCTGTAGTGGTAATAGCCGCCGCCGTTGGCGCACGAGCCCATGGACAACACCCAGCGCGGCTCCGACATCTGGTCGTACACCTTGCGCAAGGCCGGGCCCATCTTGTTGCACAGCGTGCCGGCCACAATCATCAGGTCGGACTGGCGCGGGCTGGGACGGAACAACATGCCGAAGCGATCCAGGTCGTAACGCGCCGCGCCCGCATGCATCATTTCGACGGCGCAGCAGGCCAGGCCGAACGTCATGGGCCAAAGCGAACCCGTCTTGGCCCAATTCACCACCGAGTCGTAACTCGTGGTCATGAAGCCTTCGTTGAAAACACCTTCAAGTGACATACCCGTACCTTTGTGGCGTGACCCGCCTAGAGAACCCTCGGGATTCTTAGCTTCTTATTCCCAGTCCAGCGCACCCTTTTTCCACTCGTAAACAAAGCCCACGACCAGAATGCCCAGGAAAATCATGACGGACCAGAAACCGACAGGGCCGATTTCCCTGAGCGCCACGGCCCAGGGAAAAAGAAACGCGATTTCGAGGTCAAAAAGGATGAAGAGGATGGCGACCAGGTAGTAGCGCACATCGAATTTCATGCGGGCATCTTCGAAAGCCTCGAAGCCGCATTCGTAAGGGGAATTTTTTTCGCTGTCGGGACGCACGGGGCCCAACAAACGCCCCAGGACCTGAGGCACCACACCGACACCCACACCAACCAGAATAAACAAAAGAACAGGAAGGTATTGATCGAGGTTCATCGTGGATTCAACTTCTGAAAAGCCACTTGCGCGGTTTGCTTCAGCTTGCCGTTTGAGCCGACAACATTGCCGGAGCACTGCTGCCGATGCATGTCAATCTGGTGCGGACGGCGAGACTCGAACTCGCACACCTTTCGGCACTACCCCCTCAAGATAGCGTGTCTACCAATTTCACCACGTCCGCGGTATTTAACTGCCTGGATGGCATGAGGAACCTTGCGGTTTTTGGCTTTCCAGACAGTCTTAGAGTTTACCCCGAAATATTGCTGCTCCCGACTGCGGGCAACAGCAAAATCTCGTTATTTCGTCGGGATTTGCGCAGCACCGGACGCGGCAGGCGCAGGCGGGACAGGAACTGCCGTGCCAGTACTTGCAGGCGCAGAGGTTCCCGGAATCTGGGCCGCACCGGAAGCTGCAGCAGCCGGCGCCGGAGCGCTCACGGCGGCCCCCTCCAGGACGCTGGAGCTTGTGCGCGCAGGAGCATTGCCAAAG
>NZ_JBFUGX010000440.1:0-3577 GCF_056402675.1 Polaromonas sp. P3_C2
AGCTGAAGAAGAACGCTTCTTCGAAACGCTGGAAATCGGCATGACGATTCTGGACACCGCTTTGGCTGGTGGTGCCAAGGTGCTGCCGGGTGACGTGGCCTTCAAGCTGCACGACACCTACGGCTTCCCGCTGGACTTGTCGGCCGACGTGTGCCGCGAACGCGGTGTGGAAGTTGATGAAGCCGGCTTCAAGGCGGCCATGGACAAGCAGAAGAACCAGGCACGCGCCGCCGGCAAGTTCAAGATGGACCGTGCGCTGGAATATTCCGGCGAAGGCCACGCTTTCACCGGCTACGAATTGCTCGAAGAGCCCGCCAAAGTCGTCGCGCTGTATGCCGACGGTGTGGCCGTGCAGGCACTCAATGCAGGCCAAAGCGGCGTGGTGGTGCTGAGCACGACACCGTTCTACGCCGAAAGCGGCGGCCAGGTCGGTGACCAGGGCCGGCTCACGGCTGCCGGCTCCACCTTCACGGTGGACGATACGCTCAAGATCAAGGCCGATGTGTTCGGCCACCATGGCACGCAGGAAGAGGGTACGCTGAAAGTCGGCGACACCGTGACCGCGCAGGTCAACACCGCGCTGCGCGCCGCAACCGTGCGCAACCACAGCGCCACCCACCTGATGCACAAGGCCCTGCGTGAAGTGCTGGGTGATCACGTGCAGCAAAAGGGTTCACTCGTGAATGCCGAGCGCACGCGTTTTGACTTTGCGCATAACGCGCCTGTTACTGACGCGCAGATCCGCGAGATCGAGGCGCGCGTCAATGCCGAAATTTTGTCCAACGTGGCCACCGATGCCAGCGTGATGGCCATGG
The DNA here is from genome assembly GCF_056402675.1 of Polaromonas sp. P3_C2. Classification (NCBI taxonomy): domain Bacteria; kingdom Pseudomonadati; phylum Pseudomonadota; class Betaproteobacteria; order Burkholderiales; family Comamonadaceae; genus Polaromonas; species Polaromonas sp. P3_C2. The sequence continues at coordinate 816 of NZ_JBFUGX010000440.1, forward strand.
AAGATGCCCAGAAGTCCGGCGCGATGATGCTCTTCGGTGAAAAGTACGGTGAGACCGTGCGCGTGCTGACGATTGGCTCCAGCAAGGAGCTCTGTGGTGGTGTTCACGTCAAACGCACCGGTGATATCGGCCTGTTCAAGATCGTGGCCGAGAGCGGTGTGGCGGCGGGCGTGCGACGTGTGGAAGCCGTCACCGGCGAAAACGCGCTGGCCTACTTGCAGACGCTCGAATCCACGGTAGAAGCCGCGGCCGGCTCGCTCAAGGCCAGCCCGTCCGAGTTGCAGGGCCGCATCAGCCAGGTGCTGGACCAGGTCAAATCGCTGGAGAAAGAAATCGCCGCGCTCAAAGGCAAACTGGCTTCGTCACAAGGCGACGAGCTGGTCACGCAGGCTGTCGACGTCAAGGGCCTTAAGGTGCTGGCCGCGAAGCTGGAAGGCGCCGATGCCAAGACGCTGCGCGACACCATGGACAAGCTGAAAGACAAGCTCAAGACCGCCGTCATCGTGCTGGCCGCCGTCGATGGCGACAAGGTGCAGATCGCCGCGGGCGTGACCGCCGACAGCGTGGGCAAGGTCAAGGCCGGTGAACTGGTGAACTTTGTGGCCCAGCAGGTGGGCGGCAAGGGCGGAGGCAAGGCCGACATGGCCATGGCCGGCGGCACCGATGCGTCCAAGCTCGGTGATGCACTGAAGTCGGTGCAGGCCTGGGTGACCGAGCGCGCCTGAGGCGGTCCGTCAAAGCGCTATTAATTTGATAGCTGCTCGCGCAAGGTAGTAAAGGGCTGGAGGCCAATTTCGTTCAAGAAATTGGCCTTTTTTCATTGCTTTTTCACTCAATAGCGGCCCAGAACACCGCAAACCAGCTTTGCGGGTCGGTCCAGTAGCGAACCTGCCCGAATCCGGCCTGCCGCAGCAGCGCCGTCATGCTTTCCAAGGTGTACTTGTAAGAGCATTCGGTGTGGATGCGCTCGCCGGCGCCAAAGCGCCGCGCATGCCCAGGCCAGCGCACCGTAAGGTCCGACAAGGCTTCCAGGTGCATTTCGATGCGCGACTCCGCGGCATTGAAGAGCGCCACATGGTGCCACTGGCGAACATCAAAATCCGCCTGCAGGAGCTCGTTGACGTTGAGCAGCAGGTTTTTGTTGAAGGCAGCGGTCACGCCCAGCGCGTCGTCATAAGCCGCTTCCAGCCGTGCGGTGTCCTTCACCAGGTCAATGCCCAGCAGCAGGCCGCGCGCCTTGCCTTGCGCCGGGTCGGCGATGTGCTGCAAGAACCGCAGGGCCTGCGCCGGATGAAAGTTGCCCAGGCTGGAGCCGGGGTAGAAAAACACCCGTTCCTGGCTTTGCACTTCGCGTGGCAATACCAGGCCGGACGAAAAATCCATGCCCAGGCCGACGATGTCGAGCGCGGGGAAGCTGTTTTGCACCTGCGCGGCGGCATCGCGCAAAAATTCCACCGAGATGTCGACCGGCACATATTGCCGCGGCTGAAGATGCGGAATGAGCGCTGCAGCTTTGGCGCAATTGCCGGCGCCCAGGTCGATCAGGCAGGCGTTGTGGATTCCGTTCGCGCTCAGCGTGGCGGCAATCTGCGGGTAGGAGGCCGCAAATATGGCGGCCTCGGTGCGGGTTGGATAGTACTCATCCAGGCCCGTGATCGCCTCGAAAAGTTTCGAGCCTAACTCGTTGTAAAAGAATTTGGGGCCGATGGTGGCCGTGGGTTCAAGCAAACCCTCTTCCAGCTCCTGCGCCACATTTTGGGTCTGGCCCGATTGCGACTCGTTGTAGAGGTTAATGAACTGCGGCGATGCCGTTGGCAGGGCCTCAGCCAGGCCGGGAAATTTGAGGGGCAGGTTCACGTTGGGTCAGCCAGTTAAGTGATATCGACAGATTTAAAAGCAGATAGCGAAACGCCTTTGTAGGACTGAACCGCTTTGGGCGCAAGCGGCGCCGGCCAAATGCTGTCCTATATAGGGTTCTTTTTTGGATCGCCCGCTGGGCTGAGCGCGGTCAATCGCCGCTATCTGTACTTCCTGTGTCACTTGGTCGCTGAATGCTGCCATTTCTTACAAAAAGCCGGGTCTGCACCGATATTGCACGACCGGCTCAGGGCGTTGGCTGAACCTGGCTTGTGTCCCCCAGAGCGAAGTGCTGCAAGGTGTCACCGGCCATGYGGTAGCGCACCCATTCAGCTTGCGGCCTGGCGCCCAGCGACTGGTAAAACTGGATGGCCGGCTCGTTCCAGTCCAGCACGCTCCATTCGAGCCGCCCGCAGCCGCCGTCAAGGGCCAGCCGGGCCAGGTGGCGCAACAGCCGCTTGCCGGCGCCGCTACCCCGGTGTTGGGGCGATACGTACAAATCCTCCAGGTACATGCCTTTGCGTCCCAGCCAGGTGGAGTAGCTGAGGAAGTACACCGCAAAGCCCACTGGCTGGCCGTCTATCTCGCAGATGAGGGCGCGGGCAGGCGCCTCGGCCTCAAACAGGCTGCGCTCTATGTCTGCGACGCCCGCGATGACCTCGTGCTCAGCTTTTTCATAGATGGCCAGTTCAACGATGAAGGCGTGAATCACTGCGGCGTCGCCGGTTTGGGCATTCCGGATATGGATGTTCATGAAGTTCCTGTGATTTGTGTGAAGGCGCCGGCTGGCGCATGCAGCGGATGCTATACGGTCCCTAAAATGCAGGCAGTGCATGTTCTTGCCGCGATAGAAGTCGTCCATCCCATCTACCCCTCAACCTGCGTACCAACACCAGGGCCCATGC
>NZ_JBFUGX010000441.1:0-3543 GCF_056402675.1 Polaromonas sp. P3_C2
ATGCTGTCGATCTTGGCGACATGGGTGCGTGGCTCCAGGCCGTAGAAACTGTATTTGCCTTCCTCGTCGGTCACGGCATAGGTGCCGTCTTCCAGATAAATCCGAACGCCCGGAATGCCTGGCTCACCCGCATCCTGCACACCATTGCGGCTGCAATCGGCAAACACCTTGCCGATCACGTAGGCTTTGTTGGAAAACACGCCACCGACGACCTGGACGCGAACGCTGGACCGGTTGGACCGCACCACGCCGCTGGCAGCCTGCGCCGTATTGATGCCGTCACCTCCCTGGCCGCCCACGCCGACGCGCACGCGGTAGGTCAGCGTCGGCTGTGAGCCGGAGGCAATGGCACCCACCGCAAACTGGAGGCTGGGACCCGCACCACCTGAAGGGTCTGCAAGGGGCACGCCGTTGAGCCGTGCCGTGCCGCGCACATAGGCAAAGCCGGCAGGCAGGCTGTCGCTGACCACAACACCGGGGAGTGCCCCTGCGCTGACGTTGTTGAACTTGATCGAGTAGTCAACAAAGTCCCCGATTTCTGCTGTCTTCTTGTTGGCTGTTTTCTGGATAAACAGGCCACCCGCATTCGCACCAGGATCCAGGGGTACGTCGAAATGCACAGGCGCACCCGCCACGACGAAAGTGCCCCCGTAAGAGCCCGGTGTATCGATCAGCCGACCCGCAGGCTGTATCCCGGCAGGAAGCAGCGATGGAAAGGTGAAGCCCGCCGGTTGGGTGATTACCAGCCGGTATGTGCTGTTGGCCACCAGCGGAAATTCATAAAACCCGTCGGCAGCTGTCACGACAACGCTGGGAGCCGGCGTTACCCCATCTATCTGGAACACGACGGCTGGCCCACCGGGAACCCCGCCGTTGCCGGCACCGGTGACGTCGATCAGCGCTACCGTGGCGCCGGCAACAGGCTGGTTGGTGGATGAATTGAACACGATGCCGGAAGGATCCACCAGCAGCGTGGTCGTCGCCGAGACGGTGATGCCGCCGCAGGAGGAAATCGTGGCCGTCACCGTGTCGTTTCGCAGCACTTCCAGTATGCCRTCGCCGGAAGCCACGATGTGCGTCGCCGCATTGGCTGTGGGAACATTCGGCATGATGCGGAAGATGCCAGTGTTGGGGCCGGTTTCCACAGCCGTAAAGGTTTCCGAATCTCCCGTAAGCCGGCTCACCAGCGTGATGGGCACCGTACCTACTGTCGTGGAGTCAGCGTTGCACACAGCAGCATTGGCCTGCACAAACAGTGGATGGCCCGGCGTACCGAGGGCGGTCCGGTTGGCATAAGAGGCGTTGCTGTAGAAAAGGATGTCTGCCGCGTATGCCGGCAACGGCAACACCACCATATTGCTGGTGGTGGTCAACGGTGCAGCGGCGTCAGTCCAGTCCGCATAGGCCGTGCCCGACACATTGCCCGACGCGTTTGTGTTCACGCTGACATTAAATGTTCCCTGGAACAATCCGCCCTGAGGCAACGCGGCAATGCCCCAGGCAACGGCGTCCACCGTGGCACCACCGGGTATTGCCGTGACATAGCTGTTGGTCGCTCCGCCCAGCAGGTGGTACAGCGTCTGGGCACCGGGACTGGTAGACGGCAGGGCCGAGACAAAGGCCGTGTTGACCGGCACCGGGGCGCGCAGGATAAAAAGCGTCACTGGTGCGCCATTGACAAGCACATTCGCCGGGCTGGCCGCCATGTTTCCGTTGTTGATGGCCCTTGCGGTAAAGCTGAGAGCACCACCCTGAATAGCGGTGGCCGACGAGGCTGAGTAGCTGACCTGGATTGCCGCACCATTGGTGAGATTGATCGTATCGGTGTTGGTCGCGCTGGCCCCCTGGACCTGGCTCAACGCACTCAGGGTAATCTGGGCCGTCTGGCCGGGCGTCGCGCCCGGCGGGATCTGGCCCGTGATCAGCAATCCGGCATTGGCGCCAACGGCAACCATCACAGGACTTCCGGCAGGAACCACGGGTTCACCCGCATCCACTAAACCGTTGCCATTGACGTCCAGCACCACCTGGAGATTGAGCGGTGTGAAGGCGCTGCCGCCGGACACACTGGCCGTGATCAGGTAGTTCGTGGTGCTGTTGCCGCTGTTGGCAAGGTTATGGTTGATCGTGAATGACGAACCTACGCCGATCAGCAGGTTCTGGCTGGATGCCAGCGTGAGCGCTTCAAGCGTCGCCACCGTGGTGTTCACGGTGTTGGAGTTGAGGTGAACCGTCAGGCCCGTCGCCGCGTCCACAAAAGTTGCTGTCGCCGTGTTGCTGATCACCGTCCCTGCCGGGGTCGGCGCTGCCTGTGCTGCTGCCCAGAAGAGCAGCAACATGCAGGAGATCAGCAGCTTGCGCAGCGGGCGAGGAAGCATGGTTGATGGGCTTGTTGTTCGGTTTTCGACAGGGCGTCGCTTTCCAAAGGGCACGCGGCCGTGCCCTTTGAAAAGCGGGGAAGCTTTCGCTTCCCGCGCTTGAGGTCAGTCCCGGGTTAGGGGTTGATGCGTACACCGAAAGTCACGACAGCCGACTGACCAGGGGTCAGGGTGCCGATCGTCGCGGTGACGGTGCCCGCTGCGCCTGCGGAGGGGCCGGTCACGGTACCTACCGTGCTTGCCGCAGCGCTGCTCAGGGTGGTGTAACTAGGCGTCGCGTCGGACACCACAACGGAGGTCGCATTCGCGGATCCGACATTGGTTACGGTGATCTGGTACAGCACGCACTGGTTGGGACGGGCGCTCAGGGTAGCTGCCGCGTAGACCGTGCCACCGTTGGCGCCAGCGCAAGCCGTGTCCAGGGATTGCGCCTTGGTCAGCGTCAGGTTGCCGGCGATCACGGTCGTACTGTCAACCGCAGTAGCCACGGCAGGAACCGTCGTCGCGTAGCTGCCATTGGTGGTCGTGACCGTGATGGTCGTGGCGTCCACTGCACCGGGGGTTGCGCCGCTAGGAGCGATCACCTTGTTGAACACCGTGATCGATGCACCGGGAGCCAGACCCGCAGGCAGGACGCCCGCGGCATGCAGCGTGCTGCTGATCTGAGGGTCGGTCGCGTCGAGTACGCCGTTGGCGTTGGCATCGTAGTACAGCGCGGAAGTCCAGCCGGCCTGGTTGTCGGCGCCGGCCAGGGTCAGCGTACTGACCGTGCCGTTGCCTTCCAGCACGTTGCCGGTATTGGTCAAGGTGTGGCTGTAGACGTAGGAGCCGCCTGGATAGGTCTGGCCGGCGCCGTTGGGCGTGAGGGTCACCGAGCGCACGGCGTTCACGACCACCGCGTCATGCAGCGTGTCCGAAGCGTTCGACGTGGGCGACAGCGTACGGAAGTACAGCTGCGTGGTGCCCGCTGCAAAGCCGGCAGGCACACCCACCACCGCGCAGACGACAACGTTGCCGGCGGCGGCCACGGAACCCGTGTTGGTGATGGTCGCACCCGTGGTCGAGCAGTTTCCTGCGCCGCCGTCGGCGCGGAAGCTGACCGTCCAGCCGGCCGGCAGCGTCACGCTGGCAAAGGTATTCACCGTGCTGGCGCCCAGGTTGTAGC
>NZ_JBFUGX010000442.1:0-3518 GCF_056402675.1 Polaromonas sp. P3_C2
GTTCAGCGCGGTGCCGGGCGCTGGCCGTCAGGTAGATTTTGAGCGGCGCATCGGGAAAAATGACGGTTCCCATGTCACGCCCGTCTGCTACCAGCCCGGGCAACTGCCGGAAACTGTGTTGCAGGGTCAGCAGCGCTGCGCGAACCTGGGGATGGGCCGAGACCCGGGAAGCGGCCATCCCGGCAGCTTCGGAGCGGATGGCTTCTGACACATCTTCCGCCCCGAGGAAAATCCGGTCGCCCTGAAAGCGAACCGGCATGGTGCGGGCGATTTGCGCAACAGCCGCCCCGTCGTCGAGCGAAACGTCGGCACGCAAGGCGGCAAATGCGCTCAAGCGATACAGGGCGCCGGAGTCAAGATAGTGGTAGCCGAGCCGTTGGGCCGTCAAAGCTGCCAGGGTACCTTTGCCCGAGGCGGTGGGGCCATCGACGCAGATCACCGGAATATGGTTGACATCTGCTTTGGCCACCATGAACAGGGCCTCGAAGTAGTCCGGAAATGTTTTGCCGACACATTTGGGGTCAAGAATCCGGATGGGCAACCGGGCCGGGTTGAAAGCGGCCAGCGAAAAACACATGGCTACGCGGTGATCGTCGTAGGTGTGAATGGGCGCGGTTTTCCATTCGCCGGGCAGGGGCGGGGTAATTTTGAGATAGTCCACCCCTTCTTCCACCGTGGCGCCGAGTTTTTGCAACTCGCAGGCCATCGCGGCGATGCGGTCGGTTTCCTTGACGCGCCAGCTGGCAATGTTGCGCAAGGTGGTGGTCCCCTCGGCATACAGCGCCATCACGGCCAGCGTCATCGCGGCATCGGGAATATGGTTGCAATCCAGATCAATCGCCTTGAGCGGCCACGCACCGCGCGAGATGCGCAATGAATTGGGCGTGCTGTCGATTTGCGCGCCCATCATTCGTGCGGCCTCCACGAAACGGATGTCGCCCTGGATGGAGTCTGCCCCGACCCCCAAAACTTCTATGCCATTTGGGCCTGCAGCGCCCGATGCTATTGCGCCAAGCGCTATGAAATAGCTAGCAGAGGAAGCATCGCCTTCAACATGGATTTCTCCGGGCGACTGGTAGCGGCTGCCGGCGGGGATGACGAACTGCTCCCAGCCTTTGCGCTGCACGTCAATGCCGAAACGTTTGAGCAGCTTGAGCGTGATTTCAATGTAAGGCCGTGAAATCAGCTCTCCCACGACCTCAATGCAGATGTCGTCGACAGCCACAATGGGCAGGGCCATCAGCAGGGCGGTCAGGAACTGGCTGGAAACATCTCCGCGCACCCGGATGGGGTCTTTCAGGTTCAATTGGCCGGAACGCAGGCGCAGGGGTGGAAAACCTTCATTTCCCAGGTAGTCGATGGAGCAGCCCAGCTGCCGGAGGGCATCAACCAGGTCGCCGATAGGCCTTTCGTGCATGCGGGCCACGCCCGACAGCTCAAATTCCCCGCCCAGCAAGGCCAGAGCGGCCGTCAATGGACGCATGGCAGTACCAGCATTGCCCAGAAACAGCTTGACCGGTGTGTGAACGTTGCGGCCGCCAAGGCCGATGATCACCGCGGTGCTGCCCTCTTGTTTTACTTCGCAGCCAAGCTGCCTGAGCGCCGTCAGCATCACGGCAGTGTCGTCAGACGCCAGGAGATCGTGAACTGTGGTTTCCCCGTGGCTCAGGGCAGCCAGCAACAAGACGCGATTGGAAATGCTTTTGGATCCGGGTAAGCGGACGGAGCCTCCCGCTCCACTGAGGGGCGGGATGTCCAGGAACTCGATGTCGAACATGAATCGCAGGTTTATTTATGCGATTTTTGAGAAGAGATGCGCCAGTTGGCGCGCGTCTCGCTGGCTTGCTCAATGAGCGCTTCCAGGCCGTCGCCGTTGCTGCTCGAAATGAGTACTTCGAGGGACTGCAGGGTCTGCTGAAAGATCTTGGACTGCGCCAGCAACTCTTCGCGGTTGGCAATCAGGATGTCGCGCCACATTTTCGGATCGCTCGCAGCGATGCGTGTAAAGTCGCGAAAGCCGGGCCCGGCCAGGGACATGTAATCCTTCCCGTTCTCCTGTCCGGTAATGCCGTTGATCAGTGCAAAGGCGATCAGGTGGGGCAGATGGCTGACTGCGGCGTACGCAGCGTCATGTGCCTGCGGCGACATCTTGAGGACATGACAGCCCATGGCGGTCYATACGTCGGTGGCTTTTTGCAGCTGGACCGTGAAAGTCCGCTCTATGGGGGTCAGGATGACCTGCTTTCCGTTGTAGAGATCTACATCGGCGTGTTCGACACCCGACACCTCTTTGCCGGTAATGGGATGGCAGGGAACGAAAGAACCGACGTTGCCCTGCAGGACCCGCCGTGCGGCATCGACCACGTCGCGCTTGGTGGAGCCGACATCCATGATCAGGGTGTTTGGACCAACAAGATGCCGAATCGCCTTGAAGGTGGCTTCGGTTGCAGAAACCGGCACCGCCAGCAGGACAATGTCAGCTCCGGAGACTGCCAGCAAGGCGGAAGGCGCCTCTACGTCGATGACACCCATCTGGCGTGCGCGCTCGGTCGTCGAAGGCGACTTGCTATAGCCCACCACGCGTTTGACCAGACCGGCGCGCTTGAGAGCCAGCGCAAAAGAACCGCCCATCAGGCCGCATCCAATGAGACCTAATTGTTCAAACATGTCGTGGTACCAGGGGTTTTGTGAGTTCGTGCATTAATCGCTGACAGGATAGGTTCCGAGAACCTTGTAAAAGGCGCACATTTGTTGCAGGTCAGCCAGTGCCGCCTTGACGTGGTCCTGCGACGGATGGCCTTGCAAATCGATATAAAAATAATATTCCCACTGGCCGGAGCGCGCCGGGCGCGATTCAAAGCGGGTCATGGAGACGCCATGGGCTTTCAACGGCATCAGGATGTCATGGACGGCGCCGGGGCGGTTGGGTACGGAGACCACCAGGCTGACACAGTCTTTGCCGGAGACGGGGGGGGAGGGCAGTGTTTGCGGCAGGCACACCACGGCAAAGCGCGTGCGGTTAAACGCGTCGTCCTGAATGGCGTGGGCGGCCGTATACAGGCCAAACTGGGTGGCGGCCCGGTCACTGGCAATGCCGGCCCATGCGGAGTTGGTGGAGGCAAGGCGTGCACCTTCAGCATTGCTGGAGGCTGCCCGGCGCTCCACATTGGGGAGGTGCGTGGTCAACCAGCCCTGGCATTGGGCCAGGGCCTGGGGGTGTGCATACACGGCTTCGATACCTTCCAGGGACTCGGAAAGCCGCAGGAGGTTGTGGCGCACCATCAGGCTGATCTCGCCAACGATGTGCAGGGGGGAGTTCAGGAACAGGTCGAGAGAGCGGGACACGACGCCCTCGGTCGAGTTTTCGACCGGCACAACCCCGTAGCTGGCGCTGCCGGCAGCCGTTGCACGAAAAACCTCGTCGATGCTGACACAGGGTACGTGCTCGATGCTGGCGCCAAAAAACTGCAGTGCCGCCTGTTCACTGAACGTGCCGGCAGGGCCGAGATATGCCACGC
>NZ_JBFUGX010000443.1:0-3494 GCF_056402675.1 Polaromonas sp. P3_C2
GGCGGGCGGCCCCCTCGGGGGGCAGGGAGCTACACGAAGTGAGCGACCGTGGGGGTATATAATCGTGGGCTTTGCTGCAACATCCACAGACTCCTCCCCAGGATTAAAGGAATTTATATATGGCTACCGCCAAACCCAAGAAAAAGAACCCCCGCCTCGCGTCGGGCCGTAAGCGCGTCCGCCAGGACGTCAAACTCAACGCTGCGAACACCTCGCTGCGCTCCAAATACCGCACCGCTGTGAAAAACGTCGAAAAAGCCGTTGCAGCCGGTGACAAAGACAAAGCCAAGGACCTGTTCGCCAAGGCCCAAAGCATTGTGGACACGGTTGCCGACAAGGGCATCTTCCACAAGAACAAGGCAGCGCGCGACAAGAGCCGCCTGTCCGCCAAGGTGAAAGCCCTGGCACTGGCCCCCGCAAAGGCCGCCTGAGCAATCAGGCAAATCGCCCGGACGGCATTCTGAAAATACCGTCCGCCGTTTTGTAGGGTGCGCTGCAGCAAAGCAAAAAAGCCGTCGAAAGACGGCTTTTTTGTTGGGCGCTTCGAAAACCTCAGTCTTTGCGCGGGGGATCCGGAATTAAACAGGCTTCGGCCACCTGTAAATCGTTGTCTTTGGCGAAGTTGATGGCGAAGTCCCAGGCCATGGGCTCGGCCTCGCGCAGCTCTGAGTTAACGACCACACACTTCACGCCGTTGATGACGGTGGGCACGCACCAGGGGGAGTAGGTCAGGTGGCTGCCGGGCTGCGGGCCGCCCGGGCGGAAATGGCTCATCACGCCGCACAACCTGTCGGCCCAGTCGCTGGGCCGGAAGGTTTTGCCGTCGCGGGTAATACCCTGAATGAAGACTTCTTTGGCGGTGTTGGAGACCATCGGATGGAGGGTTTTTGCGGCGCCTGACGTGGAAAGGGATCGTATTCACCCCATGCTGCACCGCACAACAATTCTATCTTATTTGCGACTCTTATATAAGACTTGATGCCTGATTTTCAACATCAGGAGGCGCCAGGCGCCTGCATTGCAGTGATGCAGGATCGTCACAAAAGCCTGCAAACTCTGCGCCTAAAATCAACCTGTACTCCGGCCCAAAGGTATCGGAACAAAGTGAAAGTGATGGATTCGGGCCTAGGCCTAGGCGCAAACCGCAGACATAGCTTTGGCTATGGCGAGGATTTGCAACGACGGCATGGGCTCGAAGGCGCACTTTCATGTTTCGATACCTCTGGGTCGGAGTACCTGGCCTGCTTCACTTGTTGCGGGCCTCCGATTTTCAGCCCTGTTACAGCCCTTGTTCCGGAGTTCTCCATGACCGCAGCCCTTCCCAAGCACATCGAAGCCGCCTCCCCTCACGTGATGAACACCTACGGCCGCCTGCCCATCGCGCTGGACCACGGCCAGGGCTGCCGCGTCTGGGACGTCAATGGCAAGGCTTACCTCGACGCGCTGGGCGGCATTGCCGTCAATACCCTGGGCCACAACCATCCAAAGCTGGTGCCCGCCCTGCAGGACCAGATCGCCAAGCTCATCCACAGCTCCAATTACTACCACGTGCCTCTGCAGGAAACCCTGGCCGCCAGACTGGTGGAGCTGTCGGGTCTGGAAAACGTGTTTTTCTGCTCCACGGGCCTGGAAGCCAATGAAGCCGCGCTCAAGCTGGCGCGCAAGTTCGGCCATGACAAGGGCATTGAGCGTCCCGAAATCGTCGTCTATGAGAAAGCCTTTCACGGCCGCAGCATCGCCACCCTGAGCGCCACCGGCAACCCCAAGGTCCAGGCCGGCTTCGGCCCACTGGTGGAGGGATTTATCCGCGTACCGCTCAACAACATCGATGCGCTAAAAGCCGCTACGGCCAATAACCCCAATGTCGTCGCCGTATTCTTTGAAGCCATCCAGGGCGAAGGCGGCATCAACAGCATGAAAGACGAATACCTGCGCGACGTGCGGGCGCTGTGCGACGAGCGCGACTGGCTGCTGATGATCGATGAAGTGCAATGCGGCATGGGCCGCACCGGCAAATGGTTTGCGCACCAGTGGGCGGGCATCAAGCCCGACGTGATGCCGCTGGCCAAGGGCCTGGGCTCTGGCGTGCCGATTGGCGCAGTCGTTGCCGGCCCCAAGGCCGCCCACATCTTTAGCCCCGGCAATCACGGCACGACTTTTGGCGGCAACCCGCTGGCCATGCGCGCCGGAGTGGAAACCCTGCGCATCATGGAAGAAGAAGGCCTGCTTGCCAACGCCGTGAAGGTGGGCGACCACCTTCGCGCGGCGTTGGCCCGGGAACTGGCCGGCGAAAAAGGTTTGAAAGAAATCCGCGGCCGCGGCCTGATGCTGGGCATTGAGCTGACAGTGCCTTGCGGCGAGCTGCTCGCCCGCGCCGCCGAAAACGGCCTGCTGCTGAGCGTGACCGCTGACACCGTGATCCGCATGGTGCCTTCGCTGATCATGACCACAGCTGAAGCCGACGAAGCGGTGGCCATCCTGGTTCCGCTGATCAAGCAGCTTTTGAAAGAGAAAAACGCGTGACCACTGCGATCCCCTCCACGCCTGCTGCCGTGCGGCACTATTTGCAGTTCAGCGACCTGAACGCGGCCGAATACGCCTATGTTTTCGAGCGCGCCGCCATCATCAAGAAGAAGTTCAAGGCCTACGAAAAACACCAGCCCCTGGTCGACCGCACGCTGGCGATGATTTTCGAAAAAGCTTCGACGCGCACGCGCGTGAGCTTTGAAGCCGGCATGTACCAGTTGGGCGGCAGTGTGGTGCACCTGACCACCGGCGACAGCCAGCTGGGCCGTGCCGAGCCGATTGAAGACAGCGCCAAGGTCATCAGCCGCATGGTCGACCTGGTGATGATCCGCACCTTCGAGCAAACCAAGATCGACCGCTTCGCCGAGCACTCGCGCGTGCCGGTCATCAACGGCCTGACCAATGAATTCCACCCTTGCCAGATCCTGGCCGACATCTTCACCTACATCGAGCACCGCGGCTCCATCAAGGGCAAGACAGTGGCCTGGGTGGGTGACGGCAACAACATGGCCAATACCTGGCTGCAGGCCAGCGAAATCCTCGGCTTCAAGGTGCACGTGAGCACCCCGGGCGGCTACGAGGTTGACCAGTCCATCGCCGGCATCCGTTCGGCCGAAAGCTACAAGGTCTTCAAGGACCCGATGCAGGCGTGCGCTGGTGCCGACCTGGTCACCACCGACGTATGGACCAGCATGGGCTATGAGGCCGAAAACGAAGCACGCAAGAAAGCTTTTGCGGACTGGTGCGTGGACGCCGAAATGATGGCCGCGGCCAAACCCGACGCGCTTTTCATGCATTGCCTGCCTGCCCACCGCGGCGAAGAAGTCGAAGCCGAAGTGATCGACGGCCCGCAGTCCGTGGTCTGGGATGAGGCTGAAAACAGGATGCACGCACAAAAGGCACTCATGGAGTTCCTTTTGCTCGGGCAGCTCGCGTAAACACTGAGCGATCAACGATAGGGCATGAGT
>NZ_JBFUGX010000444.1:0-3488 GCF_056402675.1 Polaromonas sp. P3_C2
CCCTTGCGGCTCAAAGCACAGGCTTTGCTGCTGCACGTATTGCCTGCCGCCCTTGCCCGGACCGCCGGCCAGCGGCTCGCCTGCCACAAGACCGGTGTAGAACTGCATGGTGGGTTCGGTCGACCAGACTTCCATCACCCGCCCGCTAATGGGTGCACTCACGCGCGCGCATAGCGCCAGATCTTCATCACTGGCGGCAGAGCGGTCAATCTCAAAACAGTCGTCATACCCGGCGACGAGGCCGATACCGGCCTCGGCTTGCGGGCCGCGCACGCGCTTGTTCAGCACGACCGGCTTGCGCAAATCAAACGGCGTTCCTTCCACCGGCAGCAACCTGCCCGTGGCGATGAGATCGGGCGCCATCTCGAAATAGCGGTCGGCGTAAATCGTGACCTCATGCTCCAGCGCGTTACGACTTCCCACGCCTTCGAGATTGAAAAAAGCATGCGTGGTGAAATTGGCTACCGTGGGGGCATCCAGCGCGAGCGCCTCGTAGTCGAGCACCAGCTCGTTCGCCTCGGTCACGCTGTAGGTCAGGCGCAGCGCCATCGTGCCCGGAAAGCCCTCTTCCCCGTCGGCAAACACATAACGCATTTCAACGCTGGAATCGCTGCACTGCACCGCATCGAATACCCGAAAACGCGAGCCTTTCACGCCGCCGTGCAAGCAGTGGGGACCGTTGTTGGCGGTCAGCACATGCTCCTTGCCACCCAGCGTGAAGCGCGCATGGTCAATACGGCCTGCGTAGCGCCCGATGAAGGCACCCACTGAAGGCGCTCCGCCGATCACGCCGTCGATGCTGTCGTAGCCCAGCACCACGTCGCCAAAATGTCCATCGCGGCCGGGCACCAGAATCTGCTCGATCTTGGCGCCGTAGTTGGTCACGCAAACCGTCATTCCCTGCCGGTTGCGCAGCGTGAACAACCCGACGGACTTGCCGTCGATCTCGCGCACAAACCGCGCGGGATCAAGCAACATGACGGTATTCAGCTTGCTCACTTGGCAATAATGGTCAGCAGTTCTTCGCGTGTGGTCGGATCGGCCATGTATTTTCCGTACAGCGGCCCCATGCGCCTGACCATGGGCGATGCGTCCCTGACCTTGACGAACTGCGAGCCCTGTTTGGTCGTTGTCTCCAGGGCAGCGGCAACTCGCTTGTTCCACAACTCGCGCATCAGGATGGCCGACTTGGCCCCGGCATCGGCGAAAGCGGCCTTGTCTTCCTTGCTCAGCTTGTCCCAGAGTTTCGTCGACACCACCAGCGCTTCGGGCGAGATCACGTGGTTGGTCATATAAACGTTTTTTGCGACTTTGTAGTGGCCGGTGGATTCATACGAAGGCAGGTTGTTCTCGGCACAATCCACTTTACCCTGTTCCAGGGCGCTCAGCACATCCTTGAAAGGCAAGGCCACCGGCTTGGCCTCCATGAGCTTCACCATTTCGATATAAACCTCGGACTGCTGAACCCGGATATTCATGCCGGCCAGGTCCCTGATGTTGTTGACGGGTTTGACGCAGTAAAAAGAACGTCCACCACCGTCGTACCAACCCAGTACAACGAAGCCAGCAGCCTTCAGGTTGGCAGAAAACCGTTCGCCCAGCTTGCCGTCCAGGTGGCGGAACATGTGTGCGGAGTCGGTGAATAGAAAAGGGAGGTTCAGTACCTTGATACCCGGCACGGCATCCGACAGCGGGCCCGAGCTGAACTCAGCCACGTCAATCTCGCCGCTCTTGAGCATCTGAACGGCCTTGGGCTGGTCGCCAAGTGTGCCGCTGTTGAAAAGCTCGATGTTGTAGCGACCACTGGTGCTCTTGGCCACCTGCTCTACAAAACTCTTCATGGCTTCCGATACCGGATAACCATCGGGATGGATGTTCCATGCCCGCAGCTTGGTCTGAGCCATGGCGGCGCTCGCGCATAGGGCAAAAGAGAGGCACAAAAGCCCCTTGAATGAAGTCCGCATGTTTTTGTCTCCTGGCGTGGCTAATAACGGCCAGCCTCTGATGGGCCGACTCGTTTCTTTTCAAGATTGAATCCCTTGCTCGATATTCCCACGGATGCGCGCTCACAACCCAAAGATATCAGGCAATATCACCACTAAATCACGCAACGATTTTTCAATCCAGTTTGATGTTTGCTTCTGCAACAACTTTGGCCCAGCGGCTGCGCTCCTGATTGAAAAACACATCCTGCTGTGCCGGTGTCATGGTCACTACCTCGGCGCCTTGTCCCGCCAACTTGGCGCGGATGTCCGGGCTGCGGATGATCTTGATGAGCTCTGTGTTGAGGCGATTGATGACGGCTGCCGGCGTACCATTAGCCACCAGCAAGCCCTGCCAGGTGCCCGACTCGAAGTTGGCAAGCCCCTGCTCCGCCAGCGTCGGCACATTGCCAATCAGCGGCATGCGCGTACTCTTGGAGACACCCAGGATCTTCAGCTTCCCGCTTTGCACATGCGGCAAGGTGGCCAGCATGCCGTTCATCAACACCTGGGTCTGGCCGGCGATCGTATCGCTGACGGCTTGCGAACCGCCCTTGTAGGGGATGTACTGCCACTTCGCCTTGCTCGCCCGCTCGACCGCAACACCAGCCAGGTGCGGTGCGCTACCCATGGCCGTTACCGCAAAGTTCAGGTCGGTCTTGTGCGAAAGCGCTACGAGCTCCTTGAGATTGCTGGCGGGTACCGAGGGATGAACCACCAGCAGGTGCGGCGAGTAGGCCAGCATCGTGACACCACGCAAGTCCTTGGTCGGGTCGAAACCCAGCTTGGGATAGACCGAAGGGCTGATGGCCAGAGCGCCGGTGTCGCACAGCAGCAGCGTGTAGCCGTCGGGTGCTGACTTGGCCACGATGTCGGCGCCCAGGTTACCGTTGGCGCCAGCCTTGTTGTCCACGATGACCGACTGCTTGAGCGCCTCGGACAGAGGCTGCGCAATGGCGCGCGCGATGATGTCTGAAGAACCACCGGGTGGGTACGGCACCACCAGGCGTATGGGTTTGGACGGCCATGAAGCCTGCGCGCTCGCAGCGCCAGTCCCCAAAGCCAGTGAAGCAGCAATAAGCTCTCGTCGATTGATCGGCATGTTCGTCTCCGGATGTGTGAAAAAGCGGTGTCCTCCACCAGCTGCGCCGTGAGCCTCTGTGGGCTCTTCATGCGGATGAGTTACGCGACTTCGTGGTTGCCCAGAAGTTCAAGCGCGCGCACCAGAGCGGAATGGTCCAGGTCCTGCATGCCGTTGGCGGCACAGGCCTGCATCAGCTGGGCGGCGCCCGCCGTTTGCGGCAAAGCCAGACCCAGCGTACGCGCACCGCTGAGCGCGAGGTTCAAATCCTTCTGGTGCAAGCCGATACGGAAGCCCGGCGCAAAGGTGCGCTTGATCATGCGTTCGCCGTGAACTTCCAGAATGCGCGACGAGGCAAAACCGCCCATCAGCGCCTGGCGCACTTTGGCTGGATCGGCGCCAGCCTTGCTGGCAAACAACAGGGC
>NZ_JBFUGX010000445.1:0-3479 GCF_056402675.1 Polaromonas sp. P3_C2
GCAACGCCCTCTGCCAATCTCTCACCCAAGGCAGCGGCGGCCGCCGTGCGCATTGCCGACAATAAAAAAGCGCTTTTCAATTACCAGATTGAAGAGCGCTTTGAGGCGGGCATGGTGCTCGAAGGCTGGGAAGTGAAATCCCTGCGCGAAGGCAAGGTCCAGCTCACCGACGGCTATGTCGTCATTCGCAATGGCGAACTCTTCATCATCGGCTGCCAGATCAACCCGCTGGGCACGGCGTCTACCCACGTGCGCCCTGACTCGGTGCGCACCAAGAAGCTGTTGATGCACAAGGAAGAAATCCGCCGCCTGATCGGCAAGGTCGAGCAAAAGGGTTTCACCCTGGTGCCGCTGAACATGCACTGGAAAGCCGGCAAGGTGAAATGCGAGATCGGCCTGGCCAAGGGCAAGGGCGAACATGACAAGCGCGACACTATCAAGGACCGCGAAGGCAAGCGCGAGGTTGAGCGCGCGATGAAGTCGCGCAATCGCTAGGGCTTGCTCCAAAACGCGGCATCCGCCGCTTGCCCTTCTCCGGAAATCGTGGAAGTATGTTTCGAGTAAGCCCGGATTTGCCGGTGTTTATGCTTGTGCAGCCATCCGCTGTTATTCACCGGAGCTTTTCCATGAAATTCCTGACGACCGCCTTGTTGACCGCCGCCCTGCTGGGCGGCTGCGCTTCCACGACATCAAAACATCCCGCTACCGTCGCCGATGGCGTGCTGGTCGGGCCCAACGGCATGACGCTTTACACCTTCGACCGCGACACCGCCGGTAGCGGCAAGTCGGTCTGCAATAGCCAATGCGCGGCCAACTGGCCGCCCCTGGTGCCCACTGCGACAGCCCAGCCGCTGGGCGACTACACCATCATCACCCGTGATGATGGCAGCCGGCAGTGGGCGATAAAGGGCAAGCCGCTGTACTACTGGGTCAAGGACGCCAAGCCCGGGGACAAGACCGGCGACAACGTCATGAATGCCTGGCACGTCGCCCGTCCCTGAGCAAACGACTCAGAGCTCGCGCAGCGGGTGTTCGTCCGCTGTCCAGGGGCTGACAAAAAAAGCATCGGCCATGCCGGGCTTCACGTCTTCGATGCGCGCGGGCATCCACTGCGGCTTGTAGTCCTTGTCAACGGCCAGCGCACGTATGCCTTCGACGGTTTCGCTGGCCGCGCCCGGGCGCAGGTGAAAGCATTGGTACACCATGTCACGCTCCATGCGCAGGTCGCCGGCCAGTGTCATGGTGCGGGCACGGCGGATCTGCTCCAGTGTCACATGCAGCATCAGCGGCGAACGCTTGCGCAAGGTGGCGGCCGTCTTCAGCGCCCAGGGGTCGGTTGAAGCTTCCAGCGCATCCACGATGTGCTTGACCCTCGGCAAGGAAAAGTAGGCATCAAAATGGCCGGTAGCCAACAGAGGACGGGCGCAACCAGCTATCAATTCAGTAGCAATCCACTGCTCGGCCTCAGCGGCTGAAGCGAAAGTCCGGCTGCCCAGGGCGTCCCAAAGCGCCGGCAGGCGGGCGGCATCCAGCTTCACGTCGGCCAGGCCGTAGCCGATGGCGTCGTCCGCGCCAATCACATCACCCGTGAGTGCCAGGTACTCGCCGGCGTGGCCCGGGCAGCGGCTCAGGAAGTAGCCGCCGCCTACGTCCGGAAACAGGCCAATGTTTGTTTCCGGCATGGCCATCTTGGTGTGCTCGGTGACGATGCGCACCTTGGCGCCCTGGCTGATTCCCATACCGCCGCCCATGACCACGCCGTCCATAAAGGCGATGTAGGGCTTTGGATAGTTGTGAATCAGGTGGTTGAGGGCATATTCCTCGGTGAAGAAGTCCTCCAGCGCAGAATCGCCCGCGAAAACCGCCTGGTGGAAGAAGCGGATGTCGCCCCCCGCGCAAAAACCGCCGAAGAGGCTTTCGGGCGTGCCGGGCTGGCCCTTCTTGTTGGTGCCGCGTACCGCCACCACATGAACCTCAGGGTCGTCACGCCAGGCCAGCAAGGCGGCGGACAGGTCCCGGATCATGGCCAGCGACAGCGCATTGAGCGCCTTGGGGCGGTTCAGGGTGATGAGCCCGGCGCTGCCGCGCCGCTCGACCAGCACATCGTTTCTGCTGACGGTATTCATGCCCGCTGCCTCCATCCAACCAGTTCATTGACCACCAGCGCACCTATCACCAGCGCGCCGCCGGTCAGCACACTCGGGCCAGGTACTTCACCCGCGCCAAACCAGGCCAGCAAAATACCAAAAATCACTTCCAACAGCGCCAGCAGGGCGACTTCCGGCGCCTTGAGAACGCCGGCACACATCACCGACAGCACGCACGGGATGGCCAACTGAACCAGACCCAGCAAGGCCAGCAGGCCGACGTCATGTGGCGTGGCGGAAAACGGGAACGACAAGGGCAAGGTGGCCAACGTTGAGATCACCGCCCCCACCAGCACGGCAGGCACCAGGTCGATGTTCTTGCCGTGGGCACGGCTGTGCTGCACCACGGTCCAGTTGCTGGCGCTCGCCAGCGGCACCATCAAGGCGACCAGCGTTCCGCCCAGGTGACTGGAAAGGTCCATCTGCCCGCCGTACATCCAGGCAATACCGGCACCCGCCATGGCAATCGCCAGCCAGGTGCGGCCCGGAATACGGTGGCCGATAAACGCGCGCGCCAGCAAAGCCGTGATGAAAGGGCTGACCGCCATCGTCACCAGCACATTGGCCACCGTGGTGAGCGTCAGCGCCACCATGAAAGCCGTGAACATCACGCTCCAGCAGAAACCGGAAATCCAGAGCGCCGAGCCACCGTTGCGGATTTTGGTGAACACCGCCCTGCCCTGCCACAGCGGCAAGATCACCAGCAAAGAGACCACCGTGAAAAAGCTGCGCCAGAACGTGACCTCAAAACTGCGTGCCGACTCCAGGTGACGCGTGACCACACCCGCAATCGACCACATCAGGGTCACGAAAATCATCAGGACGACAGCTTTGGAATGCGTGAGTTTCATAGGCGTGCAATCAATTCAGGCTGTTATACGAATATAAAAAGTCAAAAAGGCCGCTGGAGCTTGCACACACAGCGGCCTGATTTCAAGCGATTCACCCCGCTGCCCGGCGAGTCCCTGTCTCATACCAGCAGGGGCCGCGGAACCGGCTTTGCCGGGCCGCAGGCGCAACGGCCCCCTCGGGGGGCAGCGCATTACACGAAGTGAAAAGCGTGGGGGCTCTTCAAGACCTGCCTGCGCGCTTGCGATCGCTCTCTTTGAGGTGGCGCTTGCGCAGGCGGACGGACTTGGGCGTGATTTCAACCAGCTCGTCGTCCTCGATGAACTCGACACCGTATTCGAGCGTGAGCTCGATAGGCGGCGTGATCTTGATCGCGTCTTCCTTGCCGCTGACGCGGAAGTTGGTCAGCTGCTTGGTACGCGTGGCGTTAACGACGAGGTCGTTGTCGCGGCTGTGGATGCCGACGATCATGCCTTCATACAC
>NZ_JBFUGX010000446.1:0-3470 GCF_056402675.1 Polaromonas sp. P3_C2
CCACTCCAGCCATGCCGCGCAGCCCTCCTCCAGCACGGGCATGCCGAGCACCGGCCCCGTGCGGGCCTTCAAGCCGTATTGCGCAAACTTGTCGCCCGTGCGGCCGGACTCACTGCCGACTGCATGCGTCAAGCCGGCCAGGGCCGTGCACGGAAGACATATGCCGAAGCCGCCGCTGGCGGTGATGAGTTCACGCGTATAGGTTTTCTTGTCGATCACGATGGCAATGCGAGGCGGCGTGAACTCCACGGGCATCGACCAGGCGGCGGCCATCACGTTGCGCGCCGTGCCGTGCGCGCTCGTCACCAAAACCGTTGGGCCGTGATTGATCAGGCGGCTGGCGTGTGCGAGGGCGACTTCCTTGAAGTGTGTCATGTCATTTCTTCCTGGTGCATTTCATGCTGCCGATTATGTTGGGCCCGACGCGTTTCAGGGCGGGCTGCTCCCCTCGCCCCGTTCCTCGCTACTTCTTCGTGTAGTCTTCCAGCGGCTTGTCGCTCAGGTTGGCCCATGCCGCCCTGGTCAGCTCCGATGCGGGCATGCCTACCTGTGTGTTGTTCGGCGGTATCGGCTGGACAAACCATTTGTCATAGAGCTTTGCGACCTCGCCGCTTTTCGCCATTCTGGCAATGCTGGCGTCCACCGCCTGTTTAAAGGGGGCATCCCCTTTGGGCAGCATGATGGCAATCGGCTCGACGCTCAGGACTTCTTTCAGCACCACATAGTTTTTCGGCTGTTTTGACTGGGAAATCATGGTGGCCAGGATCTGGCCGTCCGCCACGAACGCTTCGGCCCGGTCATTTTCAAGAAGCAGGAAACCTTCGCTGTTGTCCTTGCCATAAACCTCCTTGAAGTCGACGCCCGCCGCGCGTTCGTGCTTGCGGATAAGCTGGACGGCTGTAGCGCCAGATGTGGCKGACACGGTCTTGTTGGCAAGCTGGGACAGGCTGGTGATTCCGGTCCTGGTTTTGGTGGCGACGCGGACTTCTTCAATATAGAGCGTGGGTGCGAAGGCAACATCCTTTTGGCGTGCGGCGTTGTTCGTCGTTGTCCCGCACTCCAGGTCTACCGTGCCGTTCTGGACGAGCGGGATCCGGTTCTGCGCGGTGACGGACTGGTAACGCACGTCCAGCTTCGCCAGGCCCAGCTGTTTCTGGATATCCGCGATCACCCTTTTGCAGATGTCCACATGAAACCCTGTGTATTCGCCTGCGCCCAGCGTATAGGACATGGCGCCGGAGGCTTCACGGACGCCCATGGTGACGGCTGCCGTCTCCTTGATCTTCTTGAGCGTGTCGATTGGCTGCGCGGTGGCCGCAGCTCCCGCCAGGGTGAACGCTGCGGCAATGCCCGAACAGGCTACCAATTTCATCATCATGCTTCCTTCACTTGGCAAACAGGCTGTCGAGCGTGGCGAAGGCTTTGAACTCGATGGCGTTTCCGGACGGGTCGAGGAAGAACATGGTGGCCTGTTCACCGGGCTCACCCTTGAAACGGACGTAGGGTTCGATGACGAACTGCGTGCCCCCTGCTTTCAACCGGGCCGCCAGGACATCCCACTCGCCGAGGGACAGGATCGCGCCGAAGTGGCGAACCGGGACGTTGTGGCCGTCAACGGCGCTGGTCTGGCGGTGGCCGCACTCGTCGGGCGCCAGGTGCGCCACGATCTGGTGGCCGTAGAAGTTGAAGTCGACCCATTCGCTGGAGCTGCGGCCTTCGGGGCAGCCCAGTAATTCACCGTAAAACCGGCGTGCGACGGCGAGGTCGTGGACAGGGAACGCCAGATGAAATGGCGGAAGCGCTTTGGCGGGAGTGGTTGCGTTTGGCGTGGTCATCGAAAGCCTCTTTGAGTCGTGGAAGCCGCACTTTAGGTCGATTGATGCACTTTGAAAAACGATATATATTCAACCTGAGAATCAATAATTTCGATGAATTAATGGGAAACCCATGTGATTACCGAGCTGAAAACCTTGATCGCGGTGGTGCGTTACGGCGGCTTTTCCGCCGCCGGCGGCCAGATTGGACTGACCCAGTCCGCCGTGAGCAGCCAGATCCAGCGGCTGGAAGAGTCCCTCGGGCTGGCGCTCTTTGACCGTACACGGCGTTCCGCGGTGCTCAACGAAGCGGGCGCCAGGGTGCTCGCGCGTGCCGAAGAGATTGTTCTGCTGTTCTCCAAACTGGGCGATGCGGGCACCGATGACGAGCTTGCCAGCACCCTGCGGATCGGCGCCATTGCCTCTGTTCAGTCTTCGGTGCTTCCCCGAGCACTGGCGGCACTGAGGAAGGAAAACCCGAAACTGCTCGTCCACATTGCTCCCGGCGTGTCCATGAAGCTGATGGACCAGCTCGACAGTGCTGAGATCGACGCGGCGGTGATGATCCGACCCCCGTTCGGCATCCTGCCGGAAATGACCTGGCAAACCTTGATGTACGAACCCTTCAAGTTGCTCGTGCGCAAGGAAATCAAAGGGCGGGACTGGCGCGCATTGCTCCAGTCGCAGCCTTTTTTGCGCTACGAGCGCACGTCTTTCGGTGGGCGTCTGGTGACCCGGTTCCTGCGCGAGAACAAACTGGCGGTGCAGGACTCCATCGAGCTTGACGAGATCACGGGCCTGATGAACCTTGTCGCCGAAGGCCTGGGGGTTGCGCTGGTGCCGATGGTGGAGGCCTACCTGCCCATGCCGCCGGGAGTGCGCGCAATCTCCCTGGGCGAAAAAACGTTTTACCGCGAGATCGGCATCCTGCGCAAAGGCATGAGTGCCCGCCGGCGCATCACGCAGGCCCTTGAAAGATGTCTTCGCGAGGCCCTGTCGCCGCCTGTTCCATAAAGTTTTTTGCCATCAAGATCGGCAGCGCTTGTGACACCGGGGATGCTGCCGGAGGCTCATCACCGTCGTGCCAGATGCCGTCCAGATGGTCACCGGCCGTGACCCCGGTTGGACTCCATCCAGCTGGCCAGTGCGGCTTCATAGGTAGCCGAGGCACTTGCAAGCCGAAATTCGGCACTGGCTGACCCGGCGCGCCCGGCAACAAAGCCTTGCCATCCGTCGCCGTCTTCTGCTTCATAGATGCATAGATCGAAGTCGCCCGGTGGGGGACTGTCACCCAACATAAGGATGGTCGCGTCGTGCACCTTGTGAACCTTCATAGAGGGGCATTAGGCCACGAAACACCCTGTGCACGCGAACTGCAAACGTTGTGACCACCCGGCAAAGTGCCCGCAGGTAAATATTACCCAGCCCCAAAGAAAAAGGCTTCAAAACCGAAGTTTCGAAGCCTTTTATGCTGTTCTCAACGTAACGCCGAGAGAGCGGGTTGGCAACGGCATCTCTGCCGTTGACGGGGTTTGCAGGGCTTAGTAGCCGCCGCGACCACCGCCGCCGCCGTAGCCGCCGCCACCGGAACGGTCGCCGCCGCCACCGTAGCCGCCACCACCGCCGCCGCCGAAGCCGCCGCTACGTGGAGGACGT
>NZ_JBFUGX010000447.1:0-3466 GCF_056402675.1 Polaromonas sp. P3_C2
CGCCGCAGGCCACCCGCTGGACGGCATACCCTTCCACCCTTACTACACGGTGCACGACATCTTCGGTGTGAGCGTCTTCCTGATGATCTTCACGGCGATCATCTTTTTCGCGCCCGAGTTCGGCGGCTACTTCCTGGAGTACAACAACTTCATCCCGGCCGACCCGCTGAAGACGCCTGCGCACATCGCACCGGTCTGGTACTTCACGCCTTACTACTCGATGCTGCGCGCCATCACCGGTGAAATGGCCGGTGCACTGGGCATCATCGCGATCGTCGCCGCAGTGCTTGCCGCCCGCAAACTCTCCGGCATCTTCAAGCCAGCCGTGCTGGTGATTGCCGTCGGCGCGGCCTTGCTGCTGGGCTTGCTGCCTTCCATCGCCAACTGGATCGGCCTGGTCATTCCTTCCGCCGGCGCAGGCATCGCGCAAGGCCTGGATGCGCTGGCCAAACCGCTGGCCGGCGTGCCTTTCCTGGGCGAGCTCTGGGGCATGATGATCAAGGGTATCGACGCCAAGTTCTGGGGCGTGGTCGTGATGGGTGGTGCGGTCATCATCCTGTTCTTCCTGCCATGGCTGGACCACAGCCCGGTCAAGTCCATCCGCTACCGCCCTGACTGGCACAAATACCTCTACGGCATTTTTGTCGTGAATTTCCTGGTACTCGGTTACCTGGGTGTTCAACCGCCATCGGCCATCGGTGAGCGCGTGTCCCAGCTCGGCACCCTGTTCTATTTTGGTTTCTTCCTTTTGATGCCGTGGTGGAGCCGCCTGGGTACGCCTAAAACGCCGCCTGACCGTATTATTTTCCACGGTCACTAAGCAGGAGATAACAACAATGAAAAAACTGATTTTTTCCCTGATCGCGGCCCTCGGCCTGGTTGCCGGTGCACACGCTTCCGAAGGCGGTATTGCCTGGGACAAGGCACCGAACAACACGAATGACCTGGGCTCGCTGCAAAACGGTGCCAAGCTGTTCGTCAATTACTGCCTGAACTGCCACTCCGCTGCTTTCATGCGCTTCAACCGCCTGAAAGACATCGGCCTGACCGAGCAACAAATCAAGGACAACCTGCTGTTCACGACCGAAAAGGTCGGCGACACCATGAAGGCTGCGATTGATCCCAAGCAGGCGAAGGACTGGTTCGGCGGCAATCCGCCCGACCTGACCGTGATTGCACGTTCGCGATCGGGTGCCGGCGGCACGGGTGCCGACTATCTTTACACTTACCTGCGCAGCTACTACCCCGACAACACCAAAGCCACGGGCTGGAACAACCGCGCTTTCCCGAGTGTGGCCATGCCGCATGTGTTGTGGGAACTGCAGGGCACGCGCGAGCCGCAGTACGACTACAAGGAAGAGCACGGCCATAAAGTGGAGATTTTTAAGGGTTGGAAGCAGCTCACCCCCGGCACCATGACGCAGTTGCAGTATGACCAGGCGATGGGCGACCTCGTGGGCTACCTGCAATGGATGGGCGAGCCGGCCCAGAACACCCGTATTCGCGTCGGCGTCTGGGTGCTGATTTTCCTTCTCGGCTTGACCTTTGTTGCCTGGCGCCTGAATGCGGCGTTCTGGAAAGACGTCAAGTAATTTTTCGCCGGGGCTAAGCTCCCGGCACCTTCTGGAGTGGATGCTTTCAATGTATCCACTCCTTTGCATTTAGGAGTTCCGCACCATGATGGTCCTTTATTCAGGCACGACCTGCCCCTTCTCGCACCGCTGCCGTTTTGTGCTGTTTGAAAAGGGCATGGACTTCGAAATTCGCGATGTTGACCTGTACAACAAGCCGGAAGACATCAATGTGATGAACCCATACGGACAGGTACCTATCCTGGTCGAGCGCGACCTGATCCTGTACGAATCGAACATCATCAACGAGTACATCGACGAGCGCTTTCCGCACCCGCAACTCATGCCCGGCGACCCGGTTGACCGCGCGCGCGTTCGCCTCTTCCTGCTGAACTTCGAAAAAGAACTGTTCGTCCACGTCARCACGCTGGAATCGCGCGCCTCCAAAGGCAACGAAAAGGCGCTTGAAAAAGCCCGTTCGCATATCCGCGACCGCCTGACGCAGCTCGCACCGATCTTCCTGAAAAACAAGTTCATGCTCGGCGATAACTTTTCCATGCTGGACGTGGCGATTGCCCCGCTGCTGTGGCGCCTGGACTACTACGACATTGACCTGTCGAAAAATGCCGCACCGCTGCTCAAGTATGCGGAACGCATCTTTTCGCGCCCCGCCTATATCGAAGCGCTGACGCCTTCCGAAAAGGTCATGCGGAAATAATGGCCCCCACGCTTGCCACTGCGTGTACCTTCGGCTGTGCGCTGCCCCTTGCAAGAAGAAGAGGGGCGCTGCGCCTGCGGCCCGGCGAAGCCGGATCCGCGGCCCTGGCTGGCGAAGAGAGATCTCTCACGGCCGGTGAAGAGGGTGCCCATATGATGGTTCGGGTTTAACTTGGCTGAATTCATGAACGCCCTGGACTCCACGTCAACGCGACCGTATCTGATACGGGCTTTGTACGAGTGGTGCACTGACAACGGCTTCACGCCTTATGTGGCCGTGTCGGTGGACGACACCGTGCAGGTGCCGCGCGAGTACGTCAAGAACAACGAGATCGTGCTCAACATCAGTTTTGACGCGACCTCGTCACTCAAGCTCGGCAACGAYTTCATCGAGTTCAAGGCGCGSTTYGCCGGCAGTGCCCGGGAAATCATGGTGCCCATCAGCCACGTGATTGCGATCTATGCCCGTGAAAACGGGCAAGGCATGGCCTTTCCCATGGTTGCGGCTTCCGCCGGTCCGGTTTCCGGCGCTGAGGCGGGCGCCGAAGACCCTCATGGCGCACCTCCGGTGGCTGCCGCGCCGGCTGCGCATCCGCACAATCCGGCGGAAGGCCCGGAAAAGATCATGCAGCTGGTGCCCGAAAGCAGCGCAGATTCGCAAGCCGATGACGGTTCCGAGCCGCCGGATCCGCCCAAGTCGCCGCGCACACGGCCTTCACTGAAACGGGTCAAGTAAAATAGCTTTGTGCCGCTTTAGCTCAGTTGGTAGAGCAACCGCCTTGTAAGCGGTAGGTCGTCAGTTCGATTCCGACAAGCGGCACCATTTTCCCTTTCCTGTTGCCTTCCCCATGCCATATGGGTACCATACGCTACGAAATTGGTAGCAGGCAATGTGATCAACATGCGGGCCACGACGTATTGAGGCTTCTGTGAGCCGGTCTGGACGACTACTTTTTGGCTATTAGTATCTTGAGCCGAATTGATGTAACCTTCCAACCTTTGCCGAGAAGGCGCGCCTGGATCAGGGGGAGCAACTGCCGGATTTTTGCAGCAGCCGCATTGCCATTCACCAGCAGGCACCAGGTTTCACCGTCAATCGGTCCGGCCTGAACGGCGGGCCGCAGGGCTTCAGGAAGCAGCGATTCAATGGCCTTGAGCCTTTCGCCGGACTCCTGAAC
>NZ_JBFUGX010000448.1:0-3464 GCF_056402675.1 Polaromonas sp. P3_C2
GCGCAGGCCGATGGCGCCCAGGCCCACCAGCCCGACAGTCTTGCCATACAGCTCCACGCTTTTGTGGGTGGCCTTGTCCCAGTGGCCGGCGCGCATGCGTGCGTCCAACACCGGAATTGACTTGGCGCAGGCGAGCATCAATGCCAGGGCCTGCTCGGCGACGGCATTGGCGTTGGCGCCGGCCGCGGCACGAACTTCAACGCCCCGCGCGACGGCGGCCACCTTGTCAATGGTGTCGGTGCCGCTGCCGTGCTTGGAGATCACGCGCAGCGATGGTGCTGCCGCAATGGCGGCAGCACCCACCTTGCTGTAGCGCACGATGATGCCCACCGGGTCGTGTCGTTGGCAGAGGGCGACGATGTCTTCTTCTGTCGGCGTCTTGCCGGCGTAGATGACTTCGTAGCCCTGCAGAAGCGCCAGCGCTTCGGGTGCAAGGTCTGCGGCAGTGACCAGAATGACGGGTTTCACGGCGGCTTTCATGGCAGGTTGCCCGTTGCTCACAGCGACTCGCCTTCTTTCAATACCCCGGCGCTGCGCAGTGCTGACTCCAGCCATTTGGCCGCCGTGTCGCCTTTTTTGATCGCCGCTATCCGTGCGTTTTCGTCGGCCACCTTCTTCGCAGCGGCCGGCAGCAGGGATTCGATCTTCTCGCGTTCAACGACGACAACGCCGTCCGCGTCACCCATCACGAAGTCGCCCGCATGCACGGTGACACCGCCTGCTGTCACAGGGTGGCCGATGCGGCCCGGGCAGGTTTTGGTCGGGCCGTTCGGGTTGTACCCGGCCGCGAAGACAGGGAAATCCATTTCGTCGATTTCGAGGGTGTCACGGACTGCGCCGTCAATGACCACACCGACGATACCGAGCTGTTTGCAGGCGGTCATCATGATGGTGCCCATCAATGCCGCGGTGAGGTCACCCTTGCCGTCAATCACCAACACATCACCCGGCTGTGCCAACGACATGGCCGCGTGGATCATCAGATTGTCGCCAGGGCGAACTTCAACGGTGAAGGCCGTACCGGCAAATTTCATGCGGGGGCGCAATGCCTTGATGCGCCCGTGCATCGCACCCCGGCGGCCGGCGACGTCGGCCAGGATGGCGGGCTGGAATGCAGCGGCTTGGCGCACAACGGCGGCCGGCACGCGGTCAAATTTGCGGATGATGTCTTGTGTCATGTCAATCTACTTTCGCGCCGGATTCTTTAACAATCTTGCCCCAGCGGGTGATGTCTTCCCGGATCAGTTTGCTGAATTGCTCCGGCGTGCTCCCTTCCACGTCGGCGCCCTGGTCGCGCAGCTTCTTGCGCAGGTCGGCCGCCTGCAGCGCCTTGTTGATGTCGGCGTTGAGTTTGGCGACGACATCCTTTGGCAGGTTCGCAGGCCCGGCAATACCGAACCAGGTCACGGCCTCAAAGCCCTTGTAGCCGGACTCGGCAATGGTTGGCACCTGCGGCAGGTCTTCGGTACGTTTGGCCGACGTGACGGCGATGGCGCGCATTTTTCCGTTCTTGATGTGGCCAATGAGCGTGGGGATGGATGACACGTAGAGCTGCACCTGCCCGCCAATCAGGTCGGTGGCGCCCTGCGCCGCACCCTTGTACGGCACGTGCGTCAGCTTGACGTCTGCGGCCTTCTGGAAGGATTCGGTCGCGAGGTGCGCGACGGTGCCGTTGCCGGAGGTCGCGTAGTTCAGGGAGCCGGGTTTKGCCTTGGACGCCGCAACGATGTCGGCGAGCGTCTTGTACGGCGAATCCGCCGCGACGACGATGACCAGTGGCGCGCTCGCCACGAGGCTCACGGGCGTGAGGTCCTTCATGGGGTCATACGGAAGTTTGGCATACAGGCTCGTGTTGATGGCCAGGTTGCTGGTCTGGCCGAGCACCAACGTGTAGCCGTCTGCCGGCGACTTCGCCACGGCGTCTACACCGAGGTTGCCGCCCGAGCCCGGCTTGTTGTCAACGATGAAGGTGTAGCCCGGGCCCATGAGCTTGTTCGTGACTTCGCGGGCGATGATGTCGGTGCCGCCGCCGGCCGGGAATGGCACGACGAGGCGAATGGGTTTGGTGGGCCAGGCCKGCGCAAAGGCGCTGGTGGCCAGGGAACACGCGACGGCAGCGGCCAGCGCGTAACGGCGGGAAAGTTTCATGTATGTCTCCAAGGCTCCGCTTTAAACAATAGCTGCGGTATGGGTGTGACTGTAGGCGCGCGTTGCACGCCATACAATACCGTTTCATACAGTGAACCATGGTGCGGCATGCGAAACGATCCGATAAATGAGCCAGTTGAGACAGGCGGCGGCGTCATCGCGGTGACGCGGGCGCTCTCGTTGATGGAAGCTTTTGAGGTGGGCGAGTCAACGCTTTCGCTGGCGGAATTGAGCCGGCGCTCACACATGCACAAGACCACGGTGCTGCGCCTGGCGCGCACGCTGGCCTTGTCGCAATACATGGTGCAGGCCGACGACGGCCAGTGGCGGCTGGGGCCGGCCGCCGGCTGGCTGGGTGCGCGCTACCAGGCCGGGTTTGACGTCAATCGCATCGTCGAGCCCACGCTGCACGAGCTCGTTGAGGCAAGCGGCGAGAGCGCGTCGTTCTACGTGCGCGAAGGCGACATTCGCGCCTGCGTGGCGCGCGTCGAAGGGCCGCAATCGGTGCGGCACCACGTGCGCGTCGGGGAAAGGCTGCCCTTGAACAAGGGCGCGCCGGGGCGTGTGATCCTGGCCTTCAGCGGCGCAGCGGGAGAACCCTACGAGTCGATCCGTGAACAGGGGTACCAGATCTCGATGGGCGAACGCGAAGCCGAAGTGGCCAGTGTCGCGGCGCCGGTGTTCGGCCTTAACTGGCGATTGCTGGGGTCCATCTGCATCTCGGGCCCGAGTGCACGGCTGTCAAAAACCAAACTGATGAAGCACGCAAAGAGTGTCATCCGCGCGGCGAACCAGCTGTCGTATGCGCTCGCCGGAAGCAAGTCGGCCCACACGCCACGGGCGGTTTCGCGCTGGCATCCTTGAGAGTTGCGAAAGTTGCTTGCGAGACGCCTTGGGGTCGTCTGGAAAAAAAGAGGGTGCCTGGGGCGGATATGGCCCTGGAGGAGGCTTACATCAAGGCGCGGTTTTTCTCAATCGACCACTTCCTGCTCAACCAGACGCCTGATCTTCAACGCTTTCTCAAAGTGGTCCAGCCGGTGCGTTTGGATCCACCATTTTGCGGCCTCCATCAGGAGCTCCGGGTTGTCATTCTTGTTGGCAAAAAACGCGTAGAAAGACACGCCGACGTTTTCGCCTTTCTCTTTGATTTTGTTTTCGCAAACATCGATTATTTTCTGTTTCAAATGGGCACGCAATTGGCCTCCTCACGTCTTCGCCGACATCTTGAACGCCAAAGCAAGATAGTCATGAACATGCTGCTTGTCGTTGATGTCATGAACTGATGCCAATGCAGTCGCTGGTCAGGGTTTCAGGAT
>NZ_JBFUGX010000449.1:0-3464 GCF_056402675.1 Polaromonas sp. P3_C2
ATGTGTACCTGGACGGCGAGGTGGAGATTCCGCTGGGCAACGGTGCCTTCTGGCGGCCGACCGACGGCGGCGGCCCCAGCGGCGAGATGATGACGCTGCGCCAGGGCCTGATGTTTTCCAAGAACACGATCACCGCGCAGGTCATGCACGCGGTGGGCCCGGCCAATGTGGCCAAACTGGCCAAGGCCATGGGCGTGCGCCAGAGCAAGCTGGAAGAAGTGCCGTCGCTCGCGCTGGGCACCAGCCCTGTCACGCTGAGGGAAATGGTGGCGGCCTACGGCACGCTGGCCAATGACGGCCGTTATATAGAGCCCGTGCTCGTTACCCGGGTAGAAGACCGCAACGGCAAGGTGCTGGAAGCGTTTGAGCCCAAGCTGGCCGAAACCGTGATGCCGGCCACCGTGGCGCAGACGCTGCTGGACGTGATGCGCGGCGTGATCGACCAGGGCACGGGCGCAGCCATCCGCAGCCGTTACGGCATCCAGGCCGACGTGGCCGGCAAGACCGGCACGACGCAGGGCAACACCGACGGCTGGTTCATCATGATGCACCCGCAGCTGGTGGCCGGCGCGTGGGTGGGCTTTAACGACAACCGCGTGACCATGGCTGACAGCTATGGGCAGGGCGCCCGCAGCGCGCTGCCGATGGTGGGTGAGTTTTTCCAGGGTGCGATCAAGGCGAAAGTGGTGGACGTGGCCCTGCGCTTCCCCGCGCCAGAGGGTGCAGGCGTGACGGACCAGGAGCGCCAGCGCATTGAAGCGCTGCTCAATGGCGCCGAGCCGCCGCAGGAAAGCCAGCCGGCGCAGTCGGGTGGTGACTCCGGCATGCCCCAGCCTTTGGGCGCACAAAACGTGTCAGGCGCTGTGGGAGGGCAGGCGACCGAGGGCGGCCCGCCGCGCGTGTGGCAGCCGGCGCCGGTGATCAAGTACATCACCGTGAATGGCCCTGCCGCAGACGGCACACCCGCGCCCAACGTACCGGGTGGTGCGCCGGGCGTGGTGTTGCCACCCGAGCAGCCGCGGCGTGTGCAGCCTGAAGGTACGGTGGAAAACACCGCCGTGCCGGGCGTGGTGGTGGGTGCGCCCATCTCACCGCGCTAGCGCTGTGCGCGGTGCGTTAGATTGCTATTAAATAGATAGCTGCTTGCGCTTGTCCTGATTGGGTTTTAGGGCTTTTTCTCTTGAATTATTGCAACGCGGCATGCGGCGTCAGCGTTTCGTTTTGCGCACCGCCTGTGGGCCCGTGTTGACAAAGCTGGCATTGCCCAGCCCGGTGCCCACCGTCAGCACGGCCCAGCGCTTCACGCCCTGCATGAAGGGCAGCTCAGACAAGCCCTGCACCACCGCATCGTTGTGCAGCCGCACCTGGGTGGTCTGGCCGTCCTGGCGCGGCAGCAGTTCGCTGAGGTCATGCGCCAGGTTAAAGCGCGGGCTTTCCCAGTTACCGGGCAGGTTCTGCGCGCCGGCGGCGATGGAGCCGTCGTCGCAGATCATGCCGGGGCAGGCCACGCCGACAAACGGCGCCAGGGTGATGCCTTTTTTGTCGGCCAGACGCTTGAGCTTTTTCAGCATGGCGGCAATGCCGCTTACCAGGTGTTCGCGGCGGGTCACATCGTCGTCGCCGCGGTGGCCCCACTTTTCCAGGCCCGCCACGCGCACGTCCGACAGGTCGGGCGACTTGTTCAGGCGTGGCCGCACAATGCCGCAGCGCACGTTGGTGCCGCCAATGTCTACCGCCAGGAAGCCGCCGTATTGCGACAACAGCTCGGGCGGCGCCAGGTGCACCCAGCCGATCAGCCCGCCTTCGTCGGGGTGGTGGCGCAGCGTCATCAAATGCACGCGGGCATTTTGCTGGTAGAGCAGTTCGGCCGCGCGGTCGATGGCCAGCTCTCCCACCAGGCTTTGCTGGAAGCCGCCGCCCACCACGATGCGCTGCACGCCGTGCCATGAGGGGTGCGCCAGAAAACGCCGCACCACACGCACCAGCTGCCAGGCGTAGTCTTCCGATGCCGCGGAAATCACGGCGGCGGCCTTGCCGTCGCGTTGAAGGAGCAGGTCTAACCGCTTTTTGCTGATGGCCGGCGTGGGCTTGGTGCCCAGCACGTCTTCACCGCTGATGCGGCGAAACACCCGGCGCCATACGTCCAGCATTTCGCTGTAGGCGACGCGGCTGACGGTGTCGCCCAGAAAGCGCTCGCCGTCGTGCAGCGCCAGGCTGTAGCCGTTGATCGTCACGGCAGGCAGCTTCAGCTGACCATGCAAAAGGTCGTCGGGCAGGGAAGCGGAGGCTTTGCGTGGCATGGGTGCGTGTGCTGTGGTGGAAGGTTTCATGATGCGGGCACTGCGTGCCGCCGGCTATCAGCCAACGCGCCTGAACGCGTCAGCCAATGGCTGGTGTACGCGGCGATTTGCGCGCAAAAAAACGGCCGGGAAGAGCCGGCCGATGGTGGGTGTGCAGCGTTTTAGTGCTGCTTAGCGACCCAGGGGGTCGCGGTCTTTGTCAAGATCCTTCTGGATGTCTTCTGCGTTCTCACGCGCGTCGCCGGCGGCCTTTTGTGCCTTGCCCTGGAATTCACGGGCATGGCCCTTGGCCTGCTGTTCGGCATTGCCGACCAGCTTGCCGGTGTGTTCCTGCACTTCACCGGCAACTTCCTTGATCTTGCCTTTGACCTGGTCCTTGTTCATGGGATGTACCTTTCAGAGAGTTGCGTCATGGAAAATTCCATGCAGTTCAAGATAGCCCGCCGGCCCAGACCGCGCCGAAGGCATCGGGCCCATAGCCGTGTGGGTGTGTGCCTACAGGGCCTTTCGACGCGCGCCTGCTACGGGTCGGGAAACAGTTGCAACAGAACGTTCGTTGCGTCAGGATTAAACTGGCATTGCAGACAATGGACTGTGCTTTGAAGTGACCGTGCAGTGGAGGAAGGAAGAAAAAAGTCATATGAAGAAATTAGCCATCGTTTTAGGGGCCCTGGTGTCCGGGGCTTCCCTGTGGGGCGCGCCAGCCGCCCCCACCACATGGTTTACCGTGATGGGTGACCCGGCTRACCCGGCCGTCAATACCATTGAGGTAGACCCGACCCCCATTGCCGCCAACGGCGACATGCGGGCCATGCAGGTACGCGTAAGCCGCGCGCTGCAACGCACCAGCTGGGACGGCGTGCCTTACCGCTCGTATGTTTCCACCGTGCTGTTTGACTGCGCCGATAAAAGCGCCAAGTACGTCACGCTGGCGTTTTACGTGCAGCCCCTGTGGAAGGGCGAGCCGTACAAAACAGTGACTTACCCCAACGAAGTGGTGCGTCCCATGGAGTTTCGCGACGTGACGCCCAACCCGACCCAGCGCATCATTCGCGCTGCATGCGAAACCGGCAAAATTACCACCAATTAGCGACCATGTTGCGGCGGTGGCGGGTTGTGCCCCGCTTGTGCCTTTAGGGCGCTCGGGCTACGATGGTTTGTCGC
>NZ_JBFUGX010000450.1:0-3461 GCF_056402675.1 Polaromonas sp. P3_C2
GTTGTAGACCGTGACGTCGTGGCCCGCCAGCGCCAGGTGCCCGGCCATCGGGAAGCCCATGACACCGAGGCCCAGGAAGGCGACAGTACGTGAATCGGAAGTTTCGTAGGTTTTGGGGTGAATTGATGACACAGTTAAATCTCTTGAGGCCCGTCGGGCAAGGGGGTTTTGCAGCAATGATTATGGCTTGATTGCGCGCTTTGCCCAGTGAACCTCCCTGTTTTCCCATGAAGGAGCAGCTTCACATTCATGGCGCATCTCAGCGCGTTGGGGGGTGTGCAAAACAGGCTGTCCTGCCCCTTTTAACTGAATTGCATCATGYCGTTTCCAAAAGACCAGTTCTCACGCGACGTCTCAACCAGATTGATGATGACGTCGGCCGGACTAAAGCTGCAATTCGACGAGATTTGTTTTCCGATTTCCGAGAAGAGCGCCTTCTTCATGTCCAGCGATCGGCCGGGGGCGCAGAATATTTGAATAAAAACCACGTGGGCGGAGTGCGTGACCCCAAGGAATTCTTCGGAGCAAATGAGCTGGCGCGGTGCATGACGCGTGAGCGTCTGGAAGCGATCCGGCCCCGGCACATTGAAAGTGTCTACCAGGGCTTGATGCACAAGGCCCGACACGGCCGAAAGCTCTTCGTCCGGCGTGGTGTCAGGAAGGTCAATTCGTACGAGAGGCATGAAGTTTCCTGTGGGTTTAATCGGTTGGTGTGCTGTGCGGAGAGACGGAGGTGAATGGGGGCAGGGTGAGTTCCCGCGCTTGCCTAGCCCGCGGCAGCTCCAATGGCCATTCCCAGGTCGGCGTTGGTATAGGCTTTGCCGGCAATTCCCCAGGCGCCCTCCACCGCATAGGTCACGTTGACGAAGGTGCGCGCTCTCGGGTGTTTTCCCGCCTTGAGCTCGTCAATGATGTCTGTTGCCGCCTTGACGAAGTTGTCTTTCACCGACTGATCGGGGAAGGTGACAGAAGGGACCTTAACCTCTATGACCGCAAGCGACTGGGGTTTGCCGCCGGCATAGCTGTGCTCTTCAGGGTAAATGTCGACATGCCCAATGACTGCGGGAGTCATGAAGGCGTTTCCGCTGAGGCCGTGTACCTGCAGCAAGGCGCCTGCAACTCTGGAGAAAACCTCGCGCTCGCCGGCCGGCGTTAAAAGTCCCTGCGATAGCTGGATGGAGATGGGCATAAAAATCCTTTGAAGAGCGACGGCGCAACATGTCCGTGCGAAGTGAACTGTGCCCAGGATGGCGTCGGCTGGAAATCCCCCCGAATGCATAATGCTCGTGTCAAATCTGCACAAGCATGAAAAACCTCAGCCTTGACGACTTCTCGCTGTTTGCGCAGCTTGCATCTGCCCAGTCGCTCTCGACAGTAGCGAGGGACCGCAACGTTGCGGCCAGCCATATGTCGCGTTCGCTCGCGCGCATGGAGGCTCAATGCGGCCTGCGGCTGATGCACCGGACCACTCACAGCCTCTCTCTCACTGACGAAGGTGAGGTCTTCCTCGAATATGCCCAGCGCATCCTTACCGAACACAGGCAATTGCAAAACAGCTTCGCCAGCAGAAGCCGCTCAGTGGTGGGTACGGTGCGCTTGAGCATCAGCCAGATTCTTGCTGAATATGTACTGATTCCCCGGCTGGGCAAGCTGCGGGCCTTGCACCCGGAATTGAAGCTGGACCTGCATCTGGATGATCGCCTTGTCAGCATGGCCGATGAGGCGATGGATATCGTCGTGAGGGCGGGTGTTGCACCTGCGCAGACGGCCATTGCCCGTAATCTTGGAAGCCATGGGCGTGCTTTGTACGCCTCACCCGTGTATCTCAAGAAGCATGGCGTTCCGCGTGCGCCGGCAGATCTTCAATTGCACAGTCTGATATCAAATACCACTTCGATTACCCACAATCAATGGACCTTCGAAGAAAACGCGGTCGTCACCCCACTCGCGGTGCAGGGGCAGTTGCGCGTCAATAGCAGCGCTGCGGTGGTTTCACTTGCCTTGGCGGGAGCCGGCATTGCCCGGATCAACGACGTTATCGGCCGCGAGCTGGTGGCGCAAGGCCGGTTAAAGCCCGTGCTGGCCCGGCACACGGTGAGCGATGTCTATTCTATTGATGCGGTGATTCTGGCCGAACGCCATCGGGCTCCCAAAATCCGGGCCACTATCGATTACCTTCAGGCCTGCTTCGCGGCCTTTAGCCCTTCCAACTCAGCCCTTGGCCGGAACAACGCCGGCAGTTCAGCGGCTTAAACGATAGCGAAGTTTTCGGTGCCGGCCGCCAGGTCGACGGACTTGGCGCGTTGCGAGTTGAGCTTGATCTGCAGGCGCAGGTCGTTCACCGAGTCGGCGTTGCGCAGGGCATCTTCGTAGGTGATGAAGTGGCTCTCGAAGGCGTCGTACAGCGCCTGGTCGAAAGTCTGCATGCCCAGGTTGCGGCTTTTTTTCATGATCTCCTTGATTTCGGAGACTTCGCCCTTGAAGATCAGATCGGAGATCAGCGGCGAGTTGAGCATGACCTCCACCGCCGCAAAACGGCCCTTGCCGTCCTGCTTGGGCACCAGCCGCTGCGAAATCATGGCCTTGAGGTTGAGCGAGAGGTCCATCAGCAACTGGGTGCGGCGCTCTTCGGGGAAAAAGTTGATCACGCGGTCCAGCGCCTGGTTGGCGCTGTTGGCGTGCAAGGTGGCCAGGCACAGGTGGCCGGTTTCCGCGAATGCGATGGCATGTTCCATGGTTTCGCGATCGCGGATCTCGCCCATCAGGATCACGTCGGGCGCCTGGCGCAACGTGTTTTTGAGGGCCGCTTCCCAGCTGTCGGTGTCCAGGCCCACTTCACGTTGCGTGATCACGCAGTTCTTGTGCGCATGGACAAATTCCACCGGGTCTTCAATCGTGATGATGTGGCCGAACGACTGCTCGTTGCGCCAGTCGACCATGGCCGCCAGCGTGGTGGATTTACCCGAACCGGTAGAGCCCACCAAAATGGTCAGGCCGCGCTTGCTCATCACCACTTCCTTGAGCACCTGGGGCACGCCCAGCCCGTCGATGGTGGGCAGCACGGCGGGAATCGTCCGCATCACCATGCCGACCTTGCCCTGCTGGATGAACGCATTGACACGGAAGCGGCCCACGCCGGGCGGCGAGATGGCGAAATTGCATTCCTTGGTGCGTTCGAATTCGGCGGCCTGCTTGTCGTTCATGATGGAACGGGCAAGGGCGAGCGTGTGGCCGGCGTTCAGCGGCTGCGGCGACACTTTGGTCACCTTGCCGTCGACTTTCATGGCCGGTGGGAAGTCGCCTGTGATGAACAGGTCACTGCCATTACGGCTGACCATGAGTTTCAGCAGATCATTGATGAATTTACTGGCCTGGTCGCGTTCCATTTGCGACTCCTTTCAAACAAACTCTGTCGTTGCCGGAAACTCGGCAGGATCGGTGACGGTGGTTCTCTCTTCACT
>NZ_JBFUGX010000451.1:0-3460 GCF_056402675.1 Polaromonas sp. P3_C2
TTTTCCCTGTCGTGGCTGTCTCATTACGGCCTGATGGCAGCGCTGACCATTGAGGTGCCCCTGCTGCTGGTGGCGCTGAACACGCGCTCACATGAGCGCCACGCAGTGGAAGCGCGCGAGCAGGCCATGTCCAGCCAGGACGCCCTCACCGGCCTGCTCGCCGCACATCTTTTCCACGACCGCTTCAAGCAGGTGGTCAGCCGGGCGCAGCGCCACAAAGAGCCGGCGGCTGTGGTGTACATCGAGCTGGTCAACTACCGGTATATCAAGAAAACCTGGGGCACAGCGGTGGCCGAGCAAAGCCTGCTGCGAAGCGTGATCAAGTTGCGCCGGCTTCTGCGCGATGTCAACACCGTGGGGCGCATCGACGAGGCGCGCTTCGGCCTCATTCTTGAAGGCGTTGAATCACGCCCGCCAGTCACCGACCTGGCGGCACGCCTGATCGCGGCCGGCCTCATGCCGCTCAAGGGCCTGAAACCGGAGGTCGTTCTGCAATTTCATGTCGCGGGCGTGCTGCTGAGCGAGCGCCTTGGCAGCCACGAGGAAATTTCCACGGCCCTGGCCGACCTGCTGCACAGCATGGCGGCTCGCACCCGCCGCCCCATCCGCTTTCTCGAGCCGGAGTTGACACACCCCATGCCGCTGGACGCCGAATCAACGCTGGACAGCCTCTCAAGCGGTCCGCAGGCGCCAGAGGCGCTCCCTGCGTCCACGGCCGCCCAC
Source organism: Polaromonas sp. P3_C2 (assembly GCF_056402675.1). Classification (NCBI taxonomy): domain Bacteria; kingdom Pseudomonadati; phylum Pseudomonadota; class Betaproteobacteria; order Burkholderiales; family Comamonadaceae; genus Polaromonas; species Polaromonas sp. P3_C2. The sequence continues at coordinate 724 of NZ_JBFUGX010000451.1, forward strand.
GCCCCGCCGCCCCTGCGGGCGGTCAAGAGTCATTCAAACTGATAACTCGCACCCACCGGCTGGCCCACCTTGAGCTGGTGGTCAATGCCCGCCAGCACAATGGCATTCATGCCGAACGTCAGCGCGCCGTTCACCCGCGCATCCTGGCGATAGGTTTGCAGCATGTCGCCCACTTCCGGGCTGCTGACAGCCGTCGCGGGATCGATATTCGGAATCGGGCAACGCGGACAGGGCTTGACCGGCTTGAGCTGGACCACGCCTTGCGCCGTGGCAACCTGCAGCACCTCAATGCGGTCCTCATCGTGCGGCGCCAGACTGTCGGCACCAGCGGCATCGCCCAGCACGATGTTTGGACGAAAGCGCTCCATGCCCACCGCAGGGGTGCCGGCAGCCACCAGCTTTTCGTTGAAATGCACCAATGAGGCTTCGCTGAGTACCAGCAACGGGTAACCGTCGCTGAACTGGTTAAGCGCTTCCACATCGCCGGTCCACTGCGGACTGCAAACCCGCTTGTGTTCGGGGTCAAACCGCACCAGGCGTGCAGCCTGGCCCAGGAAGTCGGTGAACCATTGCGCCGCGATGGCACCCATGTCATACGCCTGGACTTCGTCTTTCCAGACCTGCACGCGAACGGGCTCTTCCACCTGGTCCAGCGCAATGTGAAGGGCCAGCATGCCGGGCGCACGCAGCACCATGTCGTGGTGCCTCAGCTGGGGCCTGATCAATGCCATGCGCGGCAATTCACGCTGGGTCAGGAATTCGCCCTTGCTGTCCACCACCATCCAGGCACGGTCAAATTCCAGCCCGGTTTCAGTCAGCAGGGCTTCCTGCACCTGCACGCCGGCACAGGATTTCACCGGATACACATAAAGGCGCGAAATCACGGCCCTGAGGTCAGTAGGTGCGTCGGCCGGTAATGTTTCGTTCAATGGATCGCTCACTTTTCAAGCCTTTAGGTTCAGATGCACGGCCAGAAACCGCGCAGTAATTGTTTGCCCAAAGCACCAATTTTGCCCTGCCTCCTAAAATGGGCCATGTCCAAGACCTTTGATGTCTGTATTCGCGGCGATGGTGTGGTAGGCCGCACACTGGCCCTGCTGCTGGCGCGCGAGCGCCTGCGCGTAGCTTTGGTCACCAGGCCTGAAAGGCCGCCGGGGATGCACACCATGCCCGACGTGCGTGCTTACGCCCTCAACAGCGCGTCTCGCAGCGTGCTGGAAACCCTGCGCGCCTGGCCCGACACGGCCTTTGCCACGCCGGTGGTCGAAATGCAGGTTTGGGGAGACAACGGCGGCAAGCTGGATTTCACGGCGCGCAGTGTCGGCCAGGAAGCGCTGGCCTGGATTGTGGATGTCCCGGCGCTGGAGCAGCAATTGAGCCAGGCAGTTCGCTACCAGCCGCAAATCGAGACGGTGGACGCGCCTGCCAAGGCCGCGCTCAACGTGATCTGCGAAGGCCAGAAAAGCGCCAGCCGTGATGAGTTCGCCCAGATCCGGCCGGTCAACTGGACCATCAAGCCCTATCCGCAAAAGGCCGTCGCAGCACGGCTTGAGCTGGACAAGCCCCATGGCGGCATTGCCCGCCAGTGGTTTACCCACGGCGACATACTGGCTCTTTTGCCTTTATCGGGTGCCAACGGGAACTTGGCGGCGCTGGTGTGGTCTGTCCCTGTACAGCGGGCCGCCCTGCTCGAAAAAATGCCCGCGGAAGAATTTTGCAACACCCTCAAGGCCGTGTGCGGCGAAGAGACCGGTAACCTGCGCCTGACAAGCGAGCGGGCAAGCTGGCAGCTTTCCCTGTCCAGCGCCGGGCACTGGGTCGGCCCCGGCTGGGCTTTGGCGGGCGATGCGGCGCACACGGTGCACCCGCTGGCCGGTCAAGGCTTGAACCTGGGCCTGGCCGATGCGGCTTGCCTGGCCGGGGTGATTTCACAGCGTGAGTATTGGCGCGGATTGGGTGATGAAAAACTGCTGCGGCGCTACGAAAGGGCCCGCAAGGCCGACGTAGCGGCAATGGGCGCGGTCACCGACGGTTTGCATGGCATTTTTGCGCAAACCGATGGGCGCTGGCAGGCCCTGCGCAATTGGGGCATGAAGGGGTTTGAGCGAAGCGGTTTGCTCAAGGCCTGGCTGACGCGGCAAGCCGCGGGTTTATGAATGACTGAGAAACAGACTGGAACTTAAATGAAAATAGTGAAATTGATCGGTCTGCTCAGTCTGGCGGCGTTCAGCCTGGTTCCTGTTTTTGCGCAGGAAGCCGTCATCCGCAAAAACCTGTCAGAGAAATTTCCGGCTTTTGCAAAAATCGATGAAGTCACCAAAACACCGATGGGCGGCCTCTATGAGGTACGTATTGGCTTCGAAATTTTCTATACCGACGAGCAAGGTAACTACCTGTTGCAGGGTCAACTTCTCGATGTAAAAAACAAAAAAAACCTGACCGAGGAACGCATCGGGAAACTCAGTGCAGTCGATTTCGACAAACTCCCTTTGAAGGACGCTTTCAAGATTGTTCGCGGTGAGGGGAAACGCAGGCTGGCGGTGTTTGAAGACCCAAATTGCGGCTACTGCAAACACTTCGAACGGGACCTGACCACCGTCGACAACGTCACCGTTTATCTCTTCCTGTACCCCGTGCTCGGACCGGACTCCGTCGCCAAGTCGCGCCACATCTGGTGTGCCAAGGACAAGGCGAAGTCATGGAACGACTGGATGCTGCGCAACACCGTGCCTGCGGC
>NZ_JBFUGX010000452.1:0-3457 GCF_056402675.1 Polaromonas sp. P3_C2
ATTGTTCAATGCCGCGCCGGGTGCTGTTTTTGCCGAAACGGTGYGCCAGGGCGTGCGCGGCGGTTTCCGGCCTGCCCTGGCGGTACAAATCGGCTCACTGGCCGGCGACGCGCTGTGGGCCCTGCTCGGGCTGGTCGGGATCGGGCTGCTGCTTCAGCTGGAGTGGATTCGCTGGCCCGTCGGTATCGCCGGGGCGCTGTATCTCTTTTGGCTTGCGCGCGACTCATGGCTTTGCGCCAGCCAGGAATTCGCTTTAACGGACCCGGCAACGGCCGAACCCCAAAAGGCCATGCGCGCAGGGGTTCTCCTGTCCATCACCAACCCACAAAACATTGCCTACTGGGCCGCGCTCGGCAGCGCCTTGGGCGCCGTGGGAATCCATGAACCCACGGCCACCGACTACGGCATCTTTTTTGTGGGCTTCATGGTGTCGTCGGTGGTATGGGCTTTCTTCTGCGCGGCAGTGGTTGACAGGATCTTTCGCCGCGCCGGCATGCGGTGGGCCAAGGTCACTTACAAACTCTGCGCCGCCGCTTTTCTGGCGCTGGCCATTGGCTCGGTGCGCGACCTCATGGTCCAGTCGCCGCCTCTTCCTCATAAAGACAAATCCGTCGTGACCGGTAAACCCTGAACAGGAACTGCCATGCAACTCATAGGAATGCTCGACTCGCCCTACGTTCGCCGCGTAGCCATTTCCCTGCAACTCCTCGGCCTGCGCTTTGAACATCAATCGGTCTCGGTCTTCAGCACCTTTGAGAAATTCCGGCAGATCAACCCGGTTGTCAAAGCGCCCTCACTTGTGTGTGACGACGGCACGGTGCTCATGGACTCCACCCTGATCATCGACTACGCCGAGGCGCTGGCCGTGCAGCAGGCGCCGCCCAGAAGCCTGATGYCGGCGGCCATTGCCGAACGCCAGCAGGCACTGCGCGTGATTGGCCTGGCCATGGCCGCCTGTGAAAAAAGCGTGCAGATCATCTATGAGCGCAACCTGCGCCCCGCTGAAAAGCTGCACCAGCCCTGGGTGTCTCGTGTGACGGGCCAGTTGCTGGCGGCCTATGGTGAACTGGAATCAGAACTTCGGCGCAAACCGCTGGCGGCGACCAGCGGCACCATGGGCCAGGACGGCGTGACCACGGGCATCACATGGCACTTCACGCAGGCCATGATTCCAGAGGTAGTGAACGCGGCTGACTACCCAGCCCTGTGTGAGTTCTCTGCCCGGGCTGAACAGTTGCCTGAATTCCTGGCTGCGCCGCACAGCGACAAGACCTACAAAAACCCATAAAACCCAGCAACATGCAAACCACCAAAGTCCAGGCACTGCTGTTCGATCTAGGCGGCGTGTTGATCGATGTTGATTTCAACCGCGTGCTTGAGCACTGGCAGCCAATCTCCCGGCTATCGCTCGAAGAGCTGAAAGCCACCTTCAGCGCCGATCTGCCCTACCAGCAGCATGAGCGCGGCGAAATCACGGCGGCGCATTACTTCGCCCATCTGGCCGAGGCCTTGCAGCTTCAAGACAATCCGGCACACATCACCGCAGGCTGGAACGCCATTTTCGGCGACGAGATCACCGAGACGCTCGACCTGGTGCAGGAAGCGCGTAACCATCTCCCGTGCTATGTTTTTTCCAACACCAACGCCACACATCAGGCGGTATGGACCGCGCTTTACCCCCGCCTGGCGCAGTCATTCGAGCGAATTTTTGTGTCGTCCGAGATCGGTTACCGCAAGCCTGAGCGCCGCTCTTTTGAATACGTCGCTGACGCGATGGGCGTTCCGCTCAACGCCATCCTGTTCTTTGACGACCACCCCGACAACGTCGAAGGCGCCAGGGCCGCCGGGCTTCAGGCGGTTCAGGTGCGGGGGCCGGCGGATGTCAGGGTTGCGCTTGAGGGGATAGGTTGCGTGAGGTAAGGTAACGTCTGCCACGGGCCGGCTCTTTGCGCCCTCACAGCAGTAGACTCGCCAGCCATCGGCAGCTACGATGGCTGCATGGCCACCGAATCCGATCCCAACCCTGGCGCCACTCCGGAACTTTCCGAAGAAAAGGTCAATGAGGCCAGGAACGCCTGGTGCCGGGCCTATGTGCATGTATGGGCTGACCTCTCAAAAGGCGTTTACGACAAGGACGCGATTGAAAAAGCAGCCGACGAGCATTGGCAGCGCAGCCCGAAATCAAGCCCGGTGATGGTGGCCTCGACGGAGTTCACCAAGACCACCAAGGCGGCGCCCCCGCCCGCTGCTATTCCGAGCAATTAAAGTCGTAAACATACCGATCTGCATGCGGCTTGGTGAACGCGAAGCAAAGACACCAGCAACCGGTTAGGACTGGTCACGCTGCGGCTGACGGAAATTGGCAGACAGAGAGTATTTTTTTACGGCCTCACGTGAAGATGACCGGACCACAACAACTTGCGGCGAAGCCGCCTTCTGATGTTGTGGGTACGTGTCGATTGTCATGTTAGTCAGTTGGCGATCACGATTGCTCATAAAGCCAGATGCTAAGTGAGACATTCAGTTCGCCAAGTGACGCGAGTACATCAGGCGCGATACAAAGCGACAACGAGCCTTGCTCTGCCCGGCAGTCCAGATAAGGCGAGTAACCCTCACACCGCAGGCTGCTTAGCGCCGCAGACCTCGGCTGAAGGAGTCCAATCCACTTGGCCAACTGCTGCTCCACCGTGAGATCTTCGCCAGCCTCTGGTAGATCCAGTTTCCACAGACCAACCGGCGACGCGGATCCCGCTCTAACGCCCGTCGTTGTGCACTCACCAAGCCTCACAGCTTCCGATGGATCCAACCCGAGCCGATTTGTCACGACGTCGGGATCAACGTTCTCGCGACAAAAAACCAACTGAGTAATGTTGCTCGAAGGACCAGGTGCGCGCATTTTTTTCTGCTGCCTAACGTAAAAATGACCGGACCATCACCCTTTGCGGCGGAGCCGCCTCCTGCTGTTGTGGGTCCGCGTCGATTGACATGTTATGCAGGGCATTCACAGGCTGCACATCATGGACACAACGATCGAGTGATCAAACTTACTACCAGCAGTGTCGTCAAATGGACTCTCCGATATATCAATCAACACCCGCGTGAGCTTGGGATTGAACCGCTTCATGTACTCGCGAACGCGCTCTGCCCGCGTTCCAATGAGTTGATAATCTCGCCGAGGAAGCGACATAGGGGCAACCGAGTATTCGATGCGTACCCAAGACTTTGCGGCCCAGTCCGGCCCGCACTTCGCCACCATTTCCTCGGCTGCATGGTCGAGCGCCGACCTTTGTTCGTTTGAGATCGAAACAGTCGATTTTTCGAACACCAGTCGCGCTCCCGCAGTTCCCGCAGGGGGCGGTGTGCTGTTCGCCCAAGCATGCGACAGCAGAAATGAGCTCGAGAGGACGATCGCGGAAATGAGCGCGACGTCGCGCACCGTATAACGTAATTTATACCG